>NZ_RZRQ01000420.1:0-4433 GCF_003997785.1 Mesorhizobium sp. M7D.F.Ca.US.004.01.2.1
GTCACCACCAGCTGCGCCAGCGCCACCAGCGTCAGCATCGCCAGCCCGGCGAAGTGATTGGCAAGCGCCACCCTCGCCGCCAGCTGCATGAGGAGATCGCCGACCAGCACGCCGGCCAGCACCAGCGCTGCGAGCTGCGGCCAGAACTGCCGCAGCAGCGAAAAACTCAAGGTGATCGGTCTGATGATATCGGCAAACATGAGGTTCTCTCACGATGCCACCCGCCAAAACCTTTCTAGCAAAGCATGATTGTTTTGCAAGGAATGGGGCTCCCCTTCTACCCTTGTGGGAGAAAGGAGAACCGTCCCCTCACCGCCTTACCCGCGACTTCAGCCACCGGTCGAACGCCACCGCCAGGATCAGGATCAGCCCGATGACGATGCTTTGCGTGTAGGACGAGACGTTGTTGAACTGCAGCCCGTTCTGCAGCACGCCGATGAGGGCCGCGCCGACCACCGTGCCGCCGACCGAGCCGATGCCGCCGAACAGCGAGGTGCCGCCGATGACGACGGCCGAAATGACAGTCAGCTCGTAGCCGATGCCGGCCACCGCTTCCGAGGAGTTGAGCCTGGCCGATAGCACGAAGGCGGCAAGCCCGGCGAAGAAGCCGACGATGACATAGACCGAGACCAGGATGCGGTCGACGCGCAGGCCAGACAGCCTTGCCGCTTCCGCATTGCCGCCGACGGCATAGACCGCGCGGCCATAGCGCGTGTAGCGCAGCACGATGTGGCACAGGATGGCGGCCGCCGCGAAGATGAGCGCCGGCACCGGTACCGGGCCGATCAGCCCGGTGCCGAACCAGCGCATCGAGGCGTCAAAGCCCGAGATCGGGCCGCCATTGGAGATGGTCAGCGTCAGCCCGCGAAACACCGTCAGCCCGCCCAGCGTGACGACGAAGGGCGGCACTTTGAGCCGGGTGATGACAAGCCCCTGCACGCCGCCGGCCGCAGCGCCGACCACGACGGCGGCGAGCAGTGCTGCGAACCAGCCATAACCTTGCGTTCCGCTCGTCGACAGCGACAGCGTGTTGGCGGTACCGCCCTTGGCGACCACGGCGGCGACCATGCCGCAGAAGGCGAGCAGCGAGCCGACCGACAGGTCGATGCCGGCGGTGAGGATGACGAAGGTCATGCCGAGCGCGATCAGCCCGGTGATCGAGATCTGCCTTGTGATGTTGAACAGGTTGATCGGGTCCATGAAGCTCGGCTTCAGCACCGTGAAGACGACGATCAGCGCCACCAGGAACAGCAGCGGCCCGAAGCTCATCAACAGCCGCGCGAAATTGATGCCGCCGCGCTGGTCCTCCGCCACGCTCATGGTGTCTCCTTGCGGTCGAGTGCCATCAGTTCCATCAGTCTTTCCTCGTTTGCCTCGACGCCCGGCATCTGGCCGGTGATGCGTCCCCGGCGCATGGTGACGATGCGGTCCGACACCGCCAGCACCTCGGGCAGTTCGGACGAGATCATCATCACCGCAATGCCGCGCGCCGCAAGCTGCACCAGGATCTGGTGCACCTCGGTCTTGGCGCCGACATCGACGCCACGCGTCGGCTCGTCGACGATCAGCACCTTAGGATCGCGCGCCAGCCAGCGTGCCAGGATCACCTTCTGCTGGTTGCCGCCCGACAGGCCCTCGATCGCCTGCTCAGCCGAGGCCATGCGGATCGACAGCATCTTGCGAAAACCGGCGAGTGCATCGCGCTCGCGCCGTTCGGCCATGAAGCCGAAACCGTTGCTGAAGCTGCCCAGCGATGCGACGGAAAAATTCGGCAGGATGCCGAGTGCCGCAAAGATCGCCTGATGCTTGCGGTCCTCCGGCACCAGGCCGATGCCGAGCGCGATGGCATCGGCGGGCGAGGCCGGCGCGATTTGCTTGCCGTCGAGCGTGATGGTGCCGGCCGCGATGCGGTCGGCGCCGAAGATGGCACGCGCCAGCTCCGTGCGGCCCGAGCCGACAAGACCGGCAACGCCGAGGATTTCGCCGGCCTTGAGGTCGATGTCGACGCCGTCGAGCACGATGGCGTGCGGCGCCTCGGGGTCGCGCACGGTGCGCAACCCGCGCACCGACAGCACGACATCGCCGGCAACCGCGCGCTGCGCCGGCCGCGCATAGAGTTCGGACGCGGCACGGCCGACCATCTTCTCGATGATTTTCGGCAGTGCGATCGGCCCGCCTTCGCGGTTAAGATGCCCGGCCAGCCTGCCGTCACGCAGCACCGTCATGCGGTCGCAGATCGCGGAGGCCTCTTCCAGCCGGTGGGTGACGAACATGATGGCGACCTTGTCCTTGCGCAGCCGGTCCATGATCGACAGCAAGCGCTGCACCTCGGTCTCGGTCAGCGCCGAGGTCGGCTCGTCCATGATGATCAGCCGGCTTTTCAGCGACAGCGCCCGGGCAATCTCGACCAGCTGCTGTTCGGCCACCGACAGCGCCGACACCGGCGTCATCGGATCGATGGAGAGACCGACGCGGGCGATGATCGCGCGGGACTCTTGCTCCATGCGCCTCCAGCTGACCAGCCCGAGCGGCCCCACCGGCGCACGGCCGATAAAAATGTTCTCCGCCACCGTCAGCGTCGGGATCAGGCTCAGCTCCTGATAGATGGTCACGATGCCGAGCCGCTTGGCGTCCTGCGGGCTGGACGGGTGATAGTCGGCGCCGTCGAAAATGATGTGGCCGCTGGAGGGCGGCATCACGCCCGACAGGATCTTCAACAGCGTCGACTTGCCGGCGCCGTTCTCGCCCAGCAGGCCAAGGATTTCGCCGGGGCGGATGTCGAGCGAGACATCGCTGAGCGCGGTCACGCCGGAAAAATGCTTGGTGATGCCCTCGACGGCAAGCAGGACGGGTTTGGGCGATGCGGCTTCAGCTGGCAAGGGTTGCTCCCGGATTTCAGCAGGATGCGGGACAGCGCCCCCCGCCGTCCTGCCGGACATCTCCCCCACGAGAGGGGGGAGATTGGCAGTTTTGCCGGCAGGACAGAGGGGGGCGCGACAGAACGCGACCTCCACCCGTCATGCGCCCGGCTCTCACCCCCTACTTCGTCTCGCCAATCCGCTCCGCCTTGTCCAAATTGTCCTTGCCAATCACAATCGGCGTCAGCAGCACCAGCTTCTCCTTCGGCTCGGTCTTGTCCTTGGCAAAGGCCACCGCGATGCGCA
The DNA here is from genome assembly GCF_003997785.1 of Mesorhizobium sp. M7D.F.Ca.US.004.01.2.1. Lineage (NCBI taxonomy): Bacteria > Pseudomonadati > Pseudomonadota > Alphaproteobacteria > Hyphomicrobiales > Phyllobacteriaceae > Mesorhizobium > Mesorhizobium sp. M7D.F.Ca.US.004.01.2.1. The sequence goes on from NZ_RZRQ01000420.1 coordinate 3,165, forward strand.
CCGCCGTGCGCGACTGTTCGCCGGGGAATTGCTCGACGGTGCCGGCAAGCTTGCCGTCGCGCACCGCGACCAGCGCTTCCGGCAGCGCATCGAAGCCGTAGATCTTGACGTCGGTGAAGTTGCGCGCCGCGCAGGCCTCCATGGCGCCCAGCGCCATGTCGTCATTGGCGCAGACGATGGCGTCCGGCTTGCCGTTGGCGGCAAGGCCGGCCTCTGTCACCGACAGCGCCTCGGCGCGGGCGAAGTTGGCGGTCTGCTCGAAGACGATCTGGTACTTGTCCTTCAGGGGATCGAGCACGTTGTGGACGCCCTTGTTGCGGTCGATCGCCGGACCGGCACCTGGCTGGCCCTGCAGATGGAAGATCTTGGCGCCGTTGGGGAATGCCGCCACCATGGCGTTGGCTTCCGCCTCGCCGCCCTTGACGTTGTCGGCGCCGACATGGGCCAGGATGCCCTCGACACCGTCGACGCGGCGGTCGATCGTCACCACGGGAACGCCGGCCTTGACCGCTTCCTCGATGGCCGGCGCCAGCGCGTTGACGTCGAGCGGCGAGATGACGATGGCGTTGACCTTCTGCACCAGGGCCGCCTCGATGTCGGCGGTCTGCTTGGTGGCCGAGTTCTGGCCGTCGCTCTCGGTCAAATTGACGCCTTGCGCGGCGGCCTCGGCCTTGATCTCGTTCAGCATGTGCACGAAGAACGGAAAGCCGAGATTGGGCACCGAGCCCAGGATGGTGAGCTTGTCCTGCGCAAACACCGAAGGTGCGGCAAGCATCATGGCGCCAAAGGCCGCGGACGACAGCAGGAATTCGCGTCTGTTCATGGGATCCTCCTCCACAAGAACGCACGATCCCGAAAACCGGGATCGGTTTCAGGAAGGATCATGCGTCGGTTCAAAGTGTTGGAGCATCCTCCCTGCGCCCGAAAACGCATGCCGCTCCAGCTGGCCGCCGCTGTTAAAAGAGCCTCCCACCGACGCCTGCCCGGAGATGCTAACCCAGGGTCAACCATTTGTGCAACATCGATATAACAGAGCTGCCGGGCAAATTATCGGAATTGTCGGATTTTTGAATTGCGGGCATGGGCGTCCCTACCGGACGCTGCCCCCGCCCCTGCTTACGACCGGCGTCGTGCGCCTGTCGCGTGCGGCTCGCTGACATGCGGGCGCCAGCCGTGGACCCGGTCCCGCCCCGCCACCTTGGCGCCATAGAGGGCCTCGTCGGCACGCCTGAGCAGATCGGCGATCTCGATCGAGGCGCCGCCCGGATC
>NZ_RZRQ01000421.1:0-4428 GCF_003997785.1 Mesorhizobium sp. M7D.F.Ca.US.004.01.2.1
AGACAGGGGATACCGATGCCGGTATCGGTGACCGAGATGGTGAGCTTCGTTCCGGTCGGAACCCGGTCGCCGGTGACGTCGACCAGCACATGGCCTTCATCGGTGAATTTCACCGCGTTGCCGAGCAGGTTGGTGACGATCTGCCTGATGCGGCCGACATCGCCGACGAACAGGCTTTCGAGACGAGGCTCGATGCGCACGATCAGCTCGAGGTCCTTCTCCTTGGCGCGTGTCGACACCAGCGTCGCCACGTCCTCGATCGCCTCGGCAAGATTGAAGGGCGCCGGATCGAGCACCAGCTGACCGGCATCGATCTTGGAGAAGTCCAGGATGTCGTTGATGATGGTGAGCAGCGCGTTGCCCGATTTCACGATGATGTCGGTAAACGTCTTCTGCTTCGGGTCGAGGTCCGATTTGGCCAGGAGTTCGGCCATGCCGAGCACGCCGTTCATCGGGGTGCGGATCTCGTGGCTCATATTGGCGAGGAATTCCGACTTGGCGCGGTCGGCGAGCACGGCGCGCTGCCGGGCCTCGCGCAGTTCGGCCTCGCGAGTCTTCAACTCGGTGATGTCGGTGGTCGAGCCGATCAGGTAGAGCGACCCATCGGAGGCGATCATCGCCCCCTTGCGGGCAAACTGATGCCTGACGCTGCCGTTGACCGCCGTCACGGTCTCTTCGACCTCTTGCGTTTCACCAGTGCGCAGCACCGCAAGGTCGCTGTCGACGAAGGCCTGGCCATCCGGCCCGAAGATCTCGATGTCGGTCTTGCCGGTAGCCTCTTCCTTGCTGAAGCCAGTGAGATCGCACCAGCCCTTGTTGACGTAGAACTGCCTGAGGTCGGAACGCTTGGCGTAGATCGACACCGGCACATTGTCGATCAGGCTGCGGAACACCTCGTTCTCGCGCATGCTTTCTTCCAGCGCGCGCTCGCGCGCCTTGACGTCGGTGATGTCGGTGCTGGAGCCGACCAGATGCACCGATCCGTCCAGCGCCACCAGGCGGCTCTTGCGCGTCATCAATTGCCTAACCGTGCCGTCGCGATGGGTGACGGGTTCCTCGACCTCCCTGACGGCACCGGTCACGGCGACTTGCGTGTCGTCATGGCTGTAGCTGTCGGCGTCCTGGGCACCGAACAGCTGGCGGTCGGTGCGGCCGATGACATCCTCCTTGGTCAAGCCTGTGATCGCGCACCAGGCCTTGTTGACGAATTCGATGCTCAGGTCCTGCGCCTTGATGAAGGCGGCCACCGGCAGTTCGTCCAGCACGTGGCGGAACAGGTCGATCTGGCGCATCGAGTCGCGCAACGCCGCCTCGCGGCTCTTTAAATCCGTGATGTCGACGCGCACGCCGATGAACGTGCCGTCATCGGTGCGCATGTCGTAGACCTGGTACCAGCGCCCATCGGCATTGAGGCGCTCGTAGGACGAATTTGGCAGACGGTAGCGCGCCAGCACGCCGTCCGACCAACGTTCGGTATCGACCTCGTAAAGCTTGTCGAGCTCGGTATCGCCACACGAGCGGAAATAGCCGACCGAATGGCCGAACTCCAATGCTTCGCGGAAGGTGCGGCCGGGCTGCCAGAACGGCTTTAGCGCCGGCAGCGTGTCCTGCAGCTTGCGGTTGGCGAAGACGAACTTATCGTCGCGGTCGTAGATGATGACGGCGGCCGGCAAGGATTCCAGCACGCTGGCGAGATGCTTGCGCGCATCTTCAGCTTCGGTCTCGCGGCGCTTCATGTCGGAAATGTCGAACAGGAAGCCGGCAACGTAGTTGCGGCCACTGGCCATGCCGACGCGGCTCTTCCTGACGATGCGCGAGCGGCTGGCGCCATCGGCCTCGAAGTTCTCTTCCACTTCGTAGGCGCGTCCCGTGGCAAGCACGTCCCGTTCGCTCTGTTCGAAAAGCGCGGCGTCGTTCGTTGTGAGGAAATCGCCTCCAGGCTTGCCGAGCATGGCTTGCGGCGTCTGGCCAAACAGAGCGGCGAACGCCTCGTTGACGAAGACGAAGCGCAGATGGTCGTCCTTGACGAAGATCGGATCCTTGACGGCATTGATCACCGCTTCCGCCAGTCGCGCTTTCTCCAGCGCCTCGGCAAGTTCGGCCTCGCGGTCTTTCATGTCGGTGACGTCGACATAGGAGATCAGACGCTTGCCGCCGGCCAACGGTGCCGTCGACGATATCAGCGTGCGGCCGTCATTGCGCGGGAACTGCCGCGATCCAGCGGTCCCGGCCCTGATTTCCGCTTCGCGCTCGGCCATGTGCTGCTGCCATGTCGCGTCGTCGGTGCCATATGGATCGACATCACGGCTGGCGCCCATAAGATCGCGGAAGCTGCAGCCGATCTCGGCGCGCCGGGCATCGATCTGCCAGAAATCGTAAAAGGCACGGTTGATGACTTCGGCGCGCATATCGGCATCGAGGACGAGGACACCGATCGGCATCTGGTCGACCATGGTGTGGAGATTGGCGAAGGTCTCGGCGATCTTGGCGTTGGCGCTCTCGATCTCGGCATCGCGGTTCTTGATCTCGGTGACCTCATAATAGGTCAACAGCCGCTTGCCGCCGGACAGCGCCGTCACCGAGAACATCATCGTCCGGCCGTCGGCATGGGGAAACTCGCGTGGCGCGACGGAGCCGGCGCGAATCTCCTCGATGCGGGTGGCGAGGTAGCGCTGCCATTGCTGTTCGTCGATGTCGCCATAGATGCCGTTACGGCGGTTAAGTTCCATCAACAGGCTGAACGGAGCGCCGACGGTGACAGCGCCGTCCGGGATCCTGGAGAGGTCGCGATAGGCCTTGTTGACGATCAGCGTGTCGAGCCTGGCGTCGAGGAGCACGACGCCCATGTGCATGGCGTCCATCGTCCGCTCGAGATCGACCAGATGCCGGTCGGGTTCGCCGACCGTCGACGGTCCCTGCCCCGGACTTTTGAAGGCGCTGGCCAGTGCCGTAACGTTGCGGCCGATGCCGCGATAGCCGGCAAATCTTCCCTCGCCGTCGAACCTTGGAAAGCCTGATGTCAAAACCCAGCGGCAATCGGCGCGGCCACCCTTGAGCTCATAGACGAAGTCGCGAAAAGGCCGGTGCGCCTGCAGATCCTCCAGATGCGCGGCGCCACTGCGGTCGCCGTTCAGGACCTGGTTGAGGAAATCGAAGCGGAACCGGCCAAGCACGTTTGCCGGATCGATGCCGGTGGCTGCCTGATAGTTTTGCGAAAGCCAGGAGAAGCGCAGCTCGGCGTCGGTCTCCCAGACCCAGTCCGAACCGGCTTCGACGAGTTGGCGAAGCGCATCGTTCGAATCCATGCAAGCGGCGGACGACGACGCATCATCGCCATGCGCTGTGGGTTTGCGAGGCCCGCGCTTGCCGCGCGCGCCAACTGTTTCATCCGCTTCCGCCATGCCGTCCCCACCCCGAAAACCAAGGCCGAACCCTCCTCCGCGGTTCGTCGGCGGAATGTGCCCGAGAAGCATTAACGATCCGCTAACCTTAACGCCCGGTTAGACATATCGGCCGACACGGCCTGCGTTGTTCCGCCCCGGTTGTCGGCGGGGTCGAAGCCGCTATATAAGCACCGGCAGGGGTATTGCTGATGCTTGGACGGATTGTGCCTTTTTTCATGGGGCTAGCGCTGCTTTTCGGCAGCGGCTGCTCGCGCAGTTATGACGGGACCGTCGTCATCCCGAGACCGCTCGATGTCCGGCGTTTCTGGGATCGTCCGCCAGCGAATGTCAACTATGGGCCATCCGAGGTCGAAAACGGCGCCTTTCCGGTAGCGCCGCAGCCGCCGAGGCGGTTTTCAGAGCGCCGGGTCATGACGCATGCCGCGCCGCCCAGACGGCACCAGACGAGGCTACCCGCGTCAGCGTCCCTGTCTGCCCCGGCAAAACCACTCACATGCAGGAACGTCAGCGAACCCGGCAAGAGGGCTCGCATGCTCTGCGACTAGAGCAGGATCCCTGGAAGGGGAACTGGTTTCGGATAAGAAGAAAACGATTGGCAAATAGCTTTCGGTGGGCCTGCGTTCACAGCGAGGCGGCGCCCTTTTTCGGCTCTTTCGCACCGAGCTTGTCGAGTGCAAGACGAACCTGGCGCAGATCGTCCTGCCAGCCATCATCGTCGCCCATCGGGCTCTCCGAGGCGGCCCGCTGAAGCCCGCGCGCCTCGGATTCAATCCCGCGGAGTTCAGCGATTTTCTGTTCGGCGGTCAGGGAGCCGTCTTCGACGATCTCCAGCACCCGCATTTCCCTGAACGTGGCCATGGCGTTTCTCCTGGCTGATGTCGATCACAACGCCGTGAGCGCCCCTCTGTTCCAGGCAGATTTCAGGATCCAGCCGGATCGCAACAGGCTTGCGGCAGCCGGTCATCCGCAAATGGTGCTCAGTCGGCAGGGAAGAAGGCCGGGCCGACCACACGCACCGCCCGCT
>NZ_RZRQ01000422.1:0-4383 GCF_003997785.1 Mesorhizobium sp. M7D.F.Ca.US.004.01.2.1
GCGAGGCATAGACATTGACCACGGCCGGCGCCGTCTGCTTGACCAGCGGCGCAAACGACAGCTGCACCTCCTCGCGGCCGAACGGCACACGCTTGTCGGGACCAGACGTGGCGTTCTCGCCTTCGACGCCATGCAGCAGATCGGTCAGCACATCGGACAGACCGGGATCGGTCTTGGTCTCCTCGGCCAACGCCTGCCTGACCACCGGCGCGGCCGCAAACGCCATCATGGCGAAGAGCAGAACAAGGGACAGTCGGTTGGCGCGCATTCGCGAATCCTCCAAGGCAAGTTCGGGGGCATTGTCCCGACGATTGTGCAAAATGAAAGGCTAAGCCGCTGAAATCCGATTATTTTGGGCAAACACCCTTGGTTCTGGCCAAAAGATCGGCTTTGGCCGCAATCTACTGCTTCCAGAAAACAAAAAAGGGGCCCGCAGGCCCCTTTGAATTCAATCCGGAGAACCGAGCCTTATGCGGCTGCGGCGTCCGCGTCGGTGCCTTCGGCTTCGATACGAGCGCGGTCGCCGGCGCCCTTGGCCGAGGTGTCGCGATCGACGAACTCGATGACGGCCATCGCGGCGTTGTCACCGTGGCGGAAGCCGGCCTTCATGATGCGCAGATAGCCGCCGTTGCGGTTGGCATAGCGCGGAGCGATGGTGTCGAACAGGCGCTTGACGACGCCTTCGTTACCGATCTGCGCGATCACCTGGCGGCGGGCGTGCAGGTCGCCGCGCTTGCCGAGCGTCACCAGCTTCTCGACGATCGGACGCAGGTCCTTCGCCTTCGGCAAGGTGGTGACGATCTGCTCGTGCTCGAGCAGCGACACGGCGAGGTTGGCGAACATCGACTTGCGATGGCTAATGCTTCGGGCGAAGCGACGGCCTTTGAAACCGTGGCGCATGGCTCTTTTCCTTCTTCAGTTGTTCAAGAGGCCGCGGCCTCTGATGGTTTTCCGCATGACCGTCGGATCGAGCGGCCCACGCCGCCGATCCTTGGTATTCATGCTCAATATTGGTCTTCGTAACGCTTGGCGAGGTCTTCGATGTTTTCCGGCGGCCAGTCCGGCACTTCCATGCCGAGGTGCAGGCCCATCGCCGCCAGGACTTCCTTGATCTCGTTCAGCGACTTGCGGCCGAAGTTCGGGGTGCGCAGCATCTCGGCTTCGGTCTTCTGGATCAGGTCGCCGATATAGACGATGTTGTCGTTCTTCAGGCAGTTGGCCGAACGCACCGAAAGCTCGAGTTCGTCGACCTTCTTGAGCAGCGCCGGGTTGAAGGCGAGCTCGGTGACGGCCTCGGCGGCGACTTCCTTCTGCGGCTCGTCGAAGTTGACGAACAGGCCGAGCTGGTCCTGCAGGATGCGGGCGGCGAAAGCCACCGCATCCTCGCCGGTGATCGAACCGTCGGTCTCGATGGTCATGGTCAGCTTGTCATAATCGAGAACCTGGCCCTCGCGGGTGTTCTCGACCTTGTAGGAGACCTTCTTGACCGGCGAATAGAGGCTGTCGACCGGGATCAGGCCGATCGGCGCGTCTTCGGCGCGGTTGCGGTCGGCCGGCACGTAACCCTTGCCGGTGTCGACGGTGAATTCCATGCGGATTTCAGCGCCTTCGTCCAGCGTGCAGATGACGTGGTCGGGGTTGAGGATCTCAACGTCGCCAACCGTCTGGATGTCGCCGGCGAGAACCGCACCCGGTCCCTGCTTGCGAACGACCATGCGCTTGGGGCCATCGCCTTCCATACGGATAGCGATTTCCTTGATATTCAAGACGATGTCGGTCACGTCCTCGCGCACGCGGGCGATGGACGAGAATTCATGCAGAACGCCGTCGATCTGCACGGCGGTAACAGCCGCACCGCGCAGCGAAGACAGAAGCACGCGGCGCAGCGCGTTGCCCAGCGTCAGGCCAAAGCCACGCTCGAGCGGCTCGGCGACCAGCGTGGTCAGCGTCTTCTTCTTCGACGAGAACTCGATCTTGTTCGGCTTGATCAGTTCCTGCCAATTTTTCTGGATCATGATGCTTTCCTTCCGTTGACCCGCCACCATCCAATCGTGGCGGGCGACCTGGAATGCCGTGGAGGAGCGCCCAAGGGGCGCTCGCGCGACGTTCGGTAAATTGCTTAGACGCGACGCTTCTTGCGCGGGCGGCAGCCATTGTGCGGGATCGGCGTCACATCACGGATCGAGGTGATGGTGAAGCCTGCCGCCTGCAGGGCGCGCAATGCCGACTCACGACCGGAGCCAGGTCCGCAGACCTCGACTTCGAGCATGCGCATGCCGTGTTCCTGGGCCTTCTTGGCAACATCCTCGGCAGCCATCTGAGCAGCGAACGGGGTCGACTTGCGCGACCCCTTGAAGCCCTGGGCACCGGCCGACGACCAGGCAATCGAATTGCCCTGCGCGTCGGTGATGGTGATCATCGTGTTGTTGAAGGTCGAATTGACGTGGGCAACGCCCGACGAGATGTTCTTGCGTTCGCGACGGCGAACACGAGCGGCTTCCTTGGCCATGACAGTCCTTTCAGTTGATCTCTACACCGCCGTAATGCCAGCGGCTCCACCTAGGAGAAAGGCAGCAGGGGAATATGGCAGTAGGGCAGTATGTCTGCCGATCCTATTGCCTTACCGCCCTACTCCCTTACTGCCCTAAATTACTTCTTCTTGCCGGCGATCGACTTGGCCGGGCCCTTGCGGGTGCGCGCATTGGTATGCGTGCGCTGGCCGCGGACCGGCAGCGAGCGGCGGTGACGCAGGCCGCGGTAGCAGCCGAGGTCCATGAGCCGCTTGATGTTCATCGAGACTTCGCGGCGCAGGTCGCCTTCGACCTGGTAGTCGCGGTCGATGGTTTCGCGGATCTGCAGCACTTCCGCGTCGGTCAGCTGGTTGACGCGACGCTCGGCCGGGATGCCGACCTTGTCGACGATCTCCTGGGCGAACTTCTTGCCAATGCCGTGAATGTACTGAAGCGCAATGACAACGCGCTTGTTGGTCGGAATATTGACGCCGGCTATACGAGCCATGTTCTTCCCTTCTCCATGTGGGCCGGCCAATCCTCAAAAACAAGGCAGGCCCGGCGCTATCTTAAGTTGCCCCGCGTCCGGTGGAGGCCGGCCCATGCGGGAGTTTCCAGTTCAAAGCAGCTGCCTTGCCCTTGCGGACAAGCAAAGCTCATGCCTGATAGGAAGACGGGCCGCCATACCGCAGCGAACCGCTTCCGTCAAGTGCAATCGTTAATTTCCCCGCACTGCGTCCTTGAGCACCGCTTCGATCTGTTCCGTCACGGCATCGATATCGGCCATGCCGTCGACGCTCCGGAGCTTACCCTTGGCGTAATAGTAGCCAATCAGCGGCGAGGTCTTCTTGTAGTACTCCCTCAGACGCTCCTCGAACACGGTCGGATTGTCGTCCTTGCGAACGGGCTGACCGGCGGCCTGTGCCTCGTTGGCGCGCTTGACGATACGCCCGACCAGAGCCTTGTCGTCGACGACAAGCTCAATGACGGCGTCGAGGCCCTGGGAGCGATCCGAAAGCATCTGCTCGACCGCGTCCGCCTGCACCAGGGTCCGCGGATATCCGTCGAGGATGAACCCCTTGGCACAATCTGCCTGATCGACACGCTCGGCGACGATCGCGTTGACGATGGCGTCGGAGACCAGCTCACCGGCATCCATCACCGCCTTGGCGCGCTTGCCGACTTCGGTGCCTGCCTGGACGGCAGCACGCAGCATGTCGCCCGTCGAAAGCTGGGGTATGCCGTGTTTTTCTACCAGTCTTTGTGCTTGTGTCCCCTTGCCCGCTCCTGGCGGCCCAAGCAATATCAACCTCATCTGGCTTTCTTCCCCCCGCGCAGCTTCGACTTCTTGATCAGGCCTTCATACTGGTGCGCAATCAGGTGACCCTGAATCTGCGCAACCGTATCGAGCGTGACACTGACCACGATCAGAAGCGATGTGCCACCAAGGTAGAATGGTACGCCAGTCGCCGAGATCAGGAACTCCGGCAGCAAGCACACCAGCACCAGATAGATGGCGCCGACGACGGTGATGCGGGTGAGAACGTAATCGATATAATCGGCAGTGCGCTCGCCCGGACGATAGCCGGGGATGAAGCCCGAATGCTTCTTGAGCTGGTCGGCGGTGTCCTTCGGGTTGAAGACAATCGCAGTGTAGAAGAAGGCGAAGAACACGATCATCGCCGCATAAAACAGCATGTAGAGCGGCTGGCCGTGGCCGAGCGAGGCGAGCACGGTGCTTGCCCAGGCCGGCATGTTGGTCGTCTGCGAGAAGCCGGCGACGGTTGCCGGCAGCAACAGCAGCGACGAGGCGAAGATCGGCGGGTTGACCCCCGCTGCGTTGAGCTTCAGCGGCAGATGCGAGGGATCGCCC
>NZ_RZRQ01000423.1:0-4348 GCF_003997785.1 Mesorhizobium sp. M7D.F.Ca.US.004.01.2.1
GATGACGCCCTCGGCGACCCAGTCGCAGCGGTTGATGCCGGCGAAGATGTTGACTAGGATGGTCTCGACATTCTTGTCGCCGAGCACGGCGCGGAAGGATTTCGCCACCCGCTCGGGCGAGGCGCCGCCGCCGATGTCGAGGAAGTTGGCCGGTTCGCCGCCGGCGATCTTGATCATGTCCATCGTCGCCATGGCGAGGCCAGCGCCGTTGATGATGCAGCCAATATTGCCGTCGAGGCCGACATAGGAGAGGCCACGGTCGCTGGCGAAAGTCTCGCGCGGGTCTTCCTGGCTCTTGTCGCGCAGTTCGGAGATTTCCGGGCGACGGAACAGCGCGTTCTCGTCGAACGACATCTTGGCGTCGAGCGCGACGAGATTGCCGTCGCGGGTCACCACCAGTGGATTGATCTCCAGCATCGAAGCGTCATAGTCGCGGAACACCTGGTAGCAGCCGAGGATGGTCTCGGTCGCCTTGCCGATCAGGTTGCTTTCAAGTCCGAGGCCGAAAGCGATCTCGCGCGCCTGGAAGCCCTGCATGCCGACACCGGGATCGACCACGGCGCGGATGATGGAATCAGGTTTTCTTTCAGAGATCTCCTCGATCTCCATGCCGCCGGCGGCGGAGGCCACGATCATGACGCGCTCTTCCTTGCGGTCGAGCACAAAGCCGAGATAGAGCTCCTGCGCGATGTCGACGGCCTCCTCGAGATAGAGCCGCGAGATCAGCTTGCCGCGCGGACCGGTCTGGTTGGTCACCAGCTTGCGTCCGAGCATGGCTTCGGCCGCGTTGGCGATCTCCTCGTCGTTGGCGCAGAGCTTGATGCCGCCGGCCTTGCCGCGCGCGCCGGAATGAACCTGCGCCTTTAGCACCCATTTGCTGCCGCCGATCTCGCGCGCCCGGTAGGTCGCCTGTTCGGGGCTGTAGGCCAGTCCACCGCGCGGCACATGCACGCCGTGACGGGCAAGCAGTTCCTTGGCCTGGTATTCGTGAATGTCCATTTTGTCCTCCCGGTAATTGTCAGTGCGTCGCAGTCTGGCCGGCGCGCTCGATCGCCTCGTTGACCACCAGCACATTGCGCGCCATGCGTTCCGAAGCGGCGTCGATCATCTTGCCGTCGAGCGCTGCCGCGCCCTTGCCCTGCGCCTCGGCCTCCTTCAGCACTTCGAGGATGCGCCTGGCGCGGGTCACCTCCTTTTCCGGCGGCGAGAAGACGTCGTTAGCGAGCGCAATCTGCGAGGGATGGATCGCCCATTTGCCTTCGATGCCCAATGCCGCAGCGCGCCTTGCGCCAGCGATGTAGCCCTCAGGGTCGGAGAAATCGCCGAACGGGCCGTCGATGGCACGCAGGCCGTAGGCCCTGCAGGCAACCGTCATCCGCGATAGAGCGAAATGCCACTGGTCGCCGGGATAGTCGGGGTTGAGGCCGCCGATGTTGACGGTGCGCGCCTTGCAACTCGCGGCATAGTCGGCGACGCCGAAATGCATCGCCTCCAGGCGGCCTGATGTAGCGGCGATCGCTTCGACATTTGCCATGCCGAGCGCCGTCTCGATGAGGGCTTCGAGGCCGACGCGGGTCTTGTAGCCCTTGGCCATCTCGATCTGATTGACCATGGCCTCGACCATGTAGAGGTCGGCCGGAACGCCGACCTTCGGCACCAGGATGGTGTCCAGCCGGTCGCCGGCCTGTTCCATCACGTCGACCACGTCGCGGTACATGTAGTGCGTGTCGAGGCCGTTGATGCGCACCGAAACGGTCTTGCCCTTGGCGCGCCAGTCGATGTCGTTAAGCGCCTGGATGATGTTCTTGCGGGCGCGTTCCTTGTCCGGCGGCGCCACCGCGTCCTCGATGTCGAGGAAGACGAAGTCGGCGGCGCTGTTGGCCGCCTTGTCGATCATCTCGGGACTGGAGCCGGGGACAGCGAGTTCGCTGCGCTGCAGCCTCAGTTTCTTCAGATGGTTGATGGTGTGGCTCATGGCGTGCTCCCGGATCAGGCGGCTTCGGCGATGGCGGACTGCGGCGAGCGGCGGAAATGCGCGATCGCGGCACCGACACCGGAACCCGGCGCCAGCTTGACGCCGCAGTCGAGCAGCGCCAGTTCGGCGGCGGACAGTGACGCCAGCACCATCACCTCGTTCAGCCAGCCGAGATGGCCGATGCGGAAGACCTTGCCCATCACCTTGTTGAGGCCGCCGCCGAGCGACGTCTGGTAGGTGCCATAGGCTCGCTTGACGACGTCGCCGCTGTCGATGCCTTCCGGCACCAGGATGGCGCTGACGGTGTCGGAGTGCCATTTCGGCGCCTTCGCGCAGAGCTTCAGGCCCCAGGCGTCGACCGCCTTGCGCACGCCTTCGGCGAGGCGATGGTGGCGGACGAAGATGTTGTCGAGCCCTTCTTCGGCGATCAGATCGAGCGAGGCGCGCAGGCCGCGCAGCAGTTGCGTCGCCGGCGTATAGGGGAAATACCCGGCGTCGTTGGCGCGGATCATGTCCTCGAACGAGAAGAAGCAGCGTCGGTGGGAGGCGACCCTGGAAGCGACGAGCGCCTTCTTGCTGACTGAGAGGAAGCCGAGGCCGGCTGGCAGCATGAAACCTTTCTGCGAGCCGCTGACGGCGCAGTCGACACCCCATTCTTCCTGACGGAAGTCGATCGAGCCGATCGACGAGACGCCGTCGACAAAGAGAAGGGCAGGGTGGTTCGCCGTGTTGAGCACGGCCCGGCAGCCGGCGACATCGCTGGTGACGCCGGTCGCGGTCTCGTTCTGCGTGCAGAAGACTGCCTTGATGCGGTGTGCCTTGTCCGCCTTCAGCCTTTCCGCGTAGAGGTCGAGCGGCACACCGGTTCCCCACTCGCAGTCGATAACGTCGACCTCAAAGCCAAGGCGCTCGGCCATGTCGACCCATAGATGCGAGAACTGGCCGAAGCGCGACATCAGCACGCGATCGCCGGGGCTAAGCACATTGGTCATGGCTGCCTCCCAAGCGCCGGTGCCCGACGACGGGTAGATGAAGACGCGGCCGGTTTCGTTCTTGAAAACCTTCTTGATGTCCTCGAACAGCGGCAGGGTGAGTTCAGGGAACGAGGCGGCGCGCATGTCCTCCATCGGCAGGTTCATCGCTTGCCGGACCTGCTCCGGAATGTTGGTGGGTCCTGGAATAAAAAGGTGGGTGAACCCAGCCATGCGCGAACTCCTCCGATGTTAGAGATTATGGAGGGGAGTGTCGTCTCGGCGGCGAGGAGCAACAACACCTTGGCGGGTAAGTTCTCGCCGCGCCCGGGTGGGGCGAGCCTACCCACTTGGCCCTACCCATTGGGCCTACCCATTGGGCCTACCCATTGGCCTACCCGGTCGTCCTACCCGACAGGCAGCCTGGGAGTGCGGCGCTTCTCGCTCGAATAGAGGGCGACTGCCATCGCCCGGTTGCGGACGTCAAGCTTGTCGTAGAGATTCTTGAGGTGGTATTTCACCGTATTCTCGGAAATTCCCGTGCGCGTCGCGATCTGAAGATTGGTCCAGCCGTCGGACAGTACCGCCAGCAGCTCGCGCTCGCGCACCGTGAGCTGCGCCAAAGGCGTGTCGTTGACCTTGTTGATGTCGATGTAGGGGATGCAGATGCGGCCATGCGCGACCGCCAGGATAGTCTCGAAGATAATATGCGGATCATCGAACTGGAAGCAGTAGCCCTGAGCCCCGAGCCGCACGCATTGCTTCAGGATGCCGATGTCATGGTCGTTGGAAAACACCGTGATACGCATATCGAGCTTGCGGCTCTGGACCTCGGCCAGAACATCCGCGCCGTCCATGTCGGCGAGCCTCCAGCCGATGACGGCGACATCGAATTTGGTCTTCGTCGCCAGTTCCAGGAGTTGCTTGCCGCTCTGCACGGCGCTCAGCAATTCGAAACGTCCGTCGCATTCCAGCATTTCGCGCAGCGCCGATATGACAAGCGGATTGCGCTCGGCGACAACGACGCGAACGCGTTGCTGTCCTGATGTGACCTCGTTCGTTGTCGCCGACCTTGCGCTCAAGGGCTTCCGTTCTGGACCGGTTGCGGACATGGGCGGATCCGGCTGATATCCGGACCCTGTGCCACGACAATCGCCGCAACCGCACAAGGGTGCTCTTTCCCCAGCGACATGTGCTGTCGCGTCCCCTGAACCGGTATCCCGTTGGTTTGTGACAGGATCGGCATTCCAGGTCGGGCATCGGCAATACCGTCTCTCGGTGAAGGGAAGCAGGTAGGAGAGTGTGCATTTCGTTTGATATTCCGAGCGTTAGAGCGACAAATTCCCAAATCGATTCATGTTGCCGCGCTATCTCTGGAATGAGCGTCGGATTTTCCCAAAAC
>NZ_RZRQ01000424.1:0-4255 GCF_003997785.1 Mesorhizobium sp. M7D.F.Ca.US.004.01.2.1
AATATGTGCCTGTCGCCCTCATGGCGAAAGGTTTTGGCAAGACGCTGCCCGATGGCCGGCTGGAATGGGTCGTCAACGCCAAGGCCGATGGTTCGGTCACCGTCAATGGTGTCATGCTGAAGCCCGCCGATCCGGCCGTGGACGACAGCGTGGATGATGGTGACGGCGGGGACGATGACGGTGGAGACGCCAGTGGCGGTAGCGACAATGGCGGAGCGAAACTGAACCCTTGAGGGGCTAGGGCTTTAGAGCCCCAGCGCGCTCGCGATCTTCGGCGCGGCTTCGCGCCAGTCCTGGACGACGACGATGTCGTCCGTCACCGGCGGCAGGAATGCGCGCAGCGAATTGTCGGCCATCAGATGGAACAGTTCGGCGTCGGCGACCGATCCCCGCACCGACGCTAGATTGTGCGGCTGATCGTCGACGAAGACCACCGGCCTGGCGGCCTTGCCGCGAAGCTTGGCCACTGCCGGTCCCTTGGCCATTTCAGTGGTCAGAAGTGGGTAGCTCAGCCCGAGGGCATCGAGATGGGCGCGACGCACGGCGCGGTGTCTGTGCGGCATGGCCGTCAGCAAGATGATTTCCGCGCGGTCGCCGAGCCCTGCCAGGGCCTCTGCTGCGCCGTCGGTAATGCTCTGCCAATCGGCTTGCGCGTCAAAGAAATCGCCCAGGAGTGCCGTGACTTCAGGCTGTTCGATCAGCCGGCCGCTCGCCGTCTCGGCAATGTTGCCGGTCAGCCGAAAGGAGGCCAGCGTCAGGCCAAAGCCGCGCGCCTTGAGGAAATTCGGGAACGGGCGGATGAACTCGAGCACGACGTCGTCGACGTCGAGCACAAGCAGCGGCCGGTCGTCGGCCGCCAGTTCCTCGATCTGGCGCGCGGTTTCGGGGTCATCGCTCATATCGAATGCTCATGGTTGTCGTCGCCCAGCGGCAGCGCCCGCAAGGCTTTGCCGACGGCAGCCGGCGGCGTGCCGGTTTCCTCGGCAAAGCGCATCAGCGTCGGCTCGTGGGCGAGAATGAACTGCAGGACACCGGCCAGAAAACCCGGCTCGCTGGCGGCTTTGCGGATAGAATGCGCCTCTATGCCGGTGATTGCCAGAAAGCGCGGCAGCAGCTCCGGATCGGAGGCGACGAAGCCCAGGGCCTTCACGGCAATCGATTCCGCTTCTTCACGCATTGACGCTGCGTTTGCCATCACTACCTTCGGTGAGTGGAATGAGTCTCTCCCGCAGTAATGGCAAGAATTGCTTGCGGCAAGCCATTAGAGCGTCGCGCGCCCTTTGGACGCGCAGGGGGACGAGGTGGAATTTGCGTTGTTTTCCAGCCGCGGATTTCCGTTTCGTCAATCATATTGCCGTAAAGTGAAGCAGGGTTTGGTGCGTCTAGACATGGGCGCATGACGGTCGCCTTCGAGCGGAAGGACGACCGGGACGGGATATCGATGCCGAAGAAGGTCATGATCGTCGAGGACAACGAGCTCAACATGAAGCTCTTTCGGGACCTCATCGAGGCAAGCGGTTACGAGACCGTGCGCACCCGCAACGGTCTGGAAGCGCTCGATCTGGCGCGCCTGCATAAGCCGGATCTCATCCTGATGGATATCCAGCTGCCTGAAGTGTCGGGGCTGGAGGTGACCAAATGGCTGAAGGAGGACGACGAGCTGCACGTCATCCCAGTCATTGCGGTGACCGCCTTCGCGATGAAGGGCGACGAGGAACGCATCCGCCAGGGTGGCTGCGAGGCCTATATTTCGAAGCCGATCTCGGTGCCGCGTTTTATCGAAACCATCAAATCCTATTTGGGTGATGCGTGATGTACCCTTTCAGCCGAGCCGGAGCCTTGTGAAATGACTGCGCGGATCCTCGTCGTCGACGACATCCCTGCCAATGTGCGGCTGCTGGAAGTCCGGCTGCTGGCCGAATATTTCGAGGTGCTGACCGCCACCAACGGGCCGGATGCGATCGAAACCTGCGAGAATGGCAAGGTCGATGTCGTGCTGCTCGACGTGATGATGCCTGACATGGACGGCTTCGAGGTCTGCCGGCGGCTGAAAAGCGATCCGGCGACATCGCACATTCCGGTGGTGATGATCACCGCGCTCGACCAGGTTTCCGACCGCGTACGCGGGCTCGAGGCCGGCGCGGACGACTTCCTGACCAAGCCGGTCAACGACCTGCAGCTGATGACGCGCGTCAAGAGCCTGGTTCGCCTGAAGTCACTGACCGATGAGTTGCGGCTGCGTGCTTCGACGACGCGCAACATCGGCATCGAAGAGCTTTTGAGCCGCAATTTCGCGTCCGAGGACACGACACCGAAAGTGCTTTTGATCGACGAGCGCAAATCATCCGTCGAGCGCATCCAGAAGATGCTGCGCGACCGCGCCGACCTCGATGTCTCCAGCGATCCGCATGCCGGCTTCTTCCAGGCCGCCGAGACGTCCTATGAATGCGTGATGATCTCGACTGCGTTCGCCGATTTTGATCCGCTCAGGCTCTGTTCGCAGTTGCGCTCGCTGGATCGCACCCGCTTCGTGCCGATCATTCTTCTGGCGGAGGAGGGCGAGGAGGAGCGCATCATCCGCGGCCTCGAACTCGGCATCAACGACTATCTGATGCGGCCGATCGACCAGCAGGAACTGACGGCGCGGCTGGGTACCCAGGTGCGCCGCAAGCGTTACAACGACCAGCTGCGCGCCAGCGTCACCCAGACCATCGAAATGGCGGTGACCGACGGCCTGACCGGGCTGCATAACCGCCGCTATCTCGACAGCCATCTACAGACGCTGTTCGATCGCGCCGTGGCACGGCGCCGGCCGCTGTCGGTGATGATCACCGACCTTGACCGCTTCAAGGCCATCAACGACGCGCATGGCCATGACGGCGGCGACGAAGTGTTGCGGGAATTTGCGCGACGGCTGCGCAAGAATGTCAGGGGTATCGACCTTGCCTGCCGCTTTGGCGGCGAGGAGTTCGTCGTGGTGATGCCGGACACCGAAGGTGCGGTTGCCGAGAAGGTGGCCGAGCGCATTCGCGCCGAAATTGCCCAGGCGCCTTTTGCCATCGGCCAGGACGGCAAGACGATCGAAGTCACGGTCAGCGTCGGGGTGTCGTCGGTGCTGAAGGGTGTGGATACGGTGGCGGCGCTGATGAAGCGTGCCGATCTCGCACTCTACGAAGCCAAGAGCGGTGGCCGCAACCGCGTCGTTGCCAAGGCGGCATAACCGGTCCAGACCCGATTATCCTGTCAACCCGACAGGGTTACCCGTTTACCTTAATCCAAGCGATTCGCGAGCCTTGGTTAAGAAACTGTTGATTTTCATAAGCTCTTGCGCAAGTGTGCAGGCCAAGACGAAGCCGGCACGAGGATAGACAGCCGGCTCGATCCCCAGAATACCCCATGATGCTCAGGTCCGCCGCATCTCCTGGGTCCGTGGGGTCGGCCGGCCGGCGCTGGCACATAGTGGCCTCCTCGTACCGCTGCCAAACGCCGACCGGCCCCCTTCTTTCCAATGAGCATCAGAGCTCCGTGCCAAAGCACGGAAGACTCTGCGTTTTTTGCGTGTGAAAATCCGGATATCGTTTTTAGGACTGCGACGGCGATGGCACGTTCCGTGCGCTGTCACGTGGCTGCCAACGATGAGGAAGAGTACCCCTCCATTTCATAGATATGGCGCACAAGGGGCTTGCGGCAAGACCCGGCTCCTCCCGTAAAACCGCGGTCCAGGCCAACGGAAACGGGAGTGACGAGAATGGGTGTGATGTTGCCGGCAGACGGATCGCGTCGGGATCATGCAGTGGTGATCGCCGGGGGCGGTCCGACGGGATTGATGCTGGCAGGCGAGCTCGCATTGGCGGGCGTCGATGTCGCCATTGTCGAGCGGCGCGATACTCAGGAACTCATTGGCTCACGCGCAGGCGGCCTGCACGCACGCACGATCGAGGTGCTCGATCAGCGCGGAATCGCCGATCGTTTCCTCTCGCAGGGACAGCCATCGCCGTCCGTGGGCTTCCACATGATCCGGTTGGACATCAGCGATTTTCCCACGCGGCACAATTATCTGCTGGCGCTGCGGCAAAACCATATCGAGCGGATATTGGCCGACTGGATCAGCGGGTTGCAGGTGCCGATCTATCGCGGACAGGACGTTACGGGTTTCGCACAGGACGATGGCGGCGTCGATGTGGAGCTGTCCGATGGCCAACGATTGCGGACGCGGTATCTCGTTGGCTGCGCCGGAGGACGAAGCGTGATCCGA
>NZ_RZRQ01000425.1:0-4246 GCF_003997785.1 Mesorhizobium sp. M7D.F.Ca.US.004.01.2.1
AATGGGTGACTTCCAGGTCCGTCGCGGCGGCCGGACCGGCAAATTGCAGCGCAACCGTCGCTGCCAGCGCAGCGGTCAAAAGTTTGTATCGCATTTCGGCTCCTCCCAGAATCTGAAACGTTACAGATTTTCGATACGGCAATTGCGTGGGCTGCGCAACCCCTTGGGCAAAGGCGGTCCGATATTTTTTCGAGGCGCGAACAAATTCCTTGCGCGAGAACCAGCAAGCACGGCACGGACATCGTTGTTGCGATGCAAAATCATGCTGCAGCGCAAGAAATCCGCTAAAGCCGCGTTTTGGTCGCGCGGCCCTGCTGGCCGCGGAAAACCTTGCCAAAACCACGGGCTGAGAGGCTTCGCGGTGGTGATATTGGCAATCTGTAACGTTTCAGTATATTGAGACTTTGCCGGGGCTAGAGCGCATATCGTATTGCAATGGCGGCGATTGCCGACCCGGCCTGCGACTGCTATGCGCCTGACGGGCGGGACGAATGGACAGACAGCGTACGGACAAGAACGAGGAGACCTCGGCGCAAAGGCGGCCGACGTTGAAGACGCTCGCCTTCATGACCGGGCTCGGCGTCACCACCGTGTCGCGGGCCTTGAAGGATGCTCCGGAAATCGGTGCCGAAACCAGGCGCCGTGTCCAGCTCGTCGCCAAGCAGATCGGCTACCGGCCGAACCGCGCCGGCGTACGCCTGCGCACAGGCAGAACCAATGTCATCAGCCTCGTGCTCAACACCGATCGCGAGATCATGAGCTTCGTCTCTGACATCATCTACGGCGTTTCGGAAGTGCTCGCCGAAACGCCCTATCATCTGATCGTCACGCCCTATTCCCGTTCTCAGGATCCGATGGAGCCGATCCGCTATCTCGTCGAGACCGGCTCGGCCGACGGCGTCATCATCTCGCGCACCCAGCCGAACGATCCGCGTGCCCGCTACATGCTGGAGCACGGCATGCCTTTTGCCACGCATGGCCGCACCGACATGGGTCTCGTCCACCCCTACCATGACTTCGACAACCATGCTTTCGCGATGGAAGCCGTGCGCCGGTTGGCGAGCATGGGCCGGCGCAGGCTGGCGCTTCTGTCGCCGCCGCCCGGGCTGACCTATTACGGCCATACGCTGAACGGCTTTGCCGATGCGCTTAGCGAGGTCGGCGCCAGCGAAATCCCGTTCAACACTGTTTCGATCGACCATACGATCGAGCAGATCAGGATGAGGACCGCGCAGGTGATGCGCCGCGACGTCAGGCCGGACGGCTTCGTCAGCAGCGCTGCCGCAGCGACACTGGCCATCGTTGCCGGCATCGAGGATGCCGGCCTCAAGCTCGGCCGCGACGTCGACGTGGTGTCCAAGCAGTCGTCGGACCTGCTGCACCTGTTCCGGCCGGAATTGCTGGTCGTCAACGAGAACTTCCGGCTGGCCGGCTCCGAGCTTGCCCGTTCCGTACTCGGCTGGATCGGCGGCGCCGCGCCGGGCTCGTTGCAGAGCCTGGTCGTGGCCAGCAGCGTCCAGGCACTAAACCAGCCAGTGCCCGCTTAAAGCATGGCTTATGGGCTGGCTCTACTAGCCAGCCGCACCACTGCCCCACGGTCCGTGAAATGCACCCTGTCCATCGATGCGTTCGAAACCGTGCGCGCCGAAGAAGTCACGCTGCGCCTGGATCAGGTTCGAAGTGCCGCGGCCCTGGCGGTAACTGTCGAAATAGGCCAGTGCGGAAGACAGCGCCGGTACCGGCGAGCCGGCCTCCGCTGCCCTCGCCACGATGCGCCGCAGCGACGGATGCGCCTCCTGCATCAACGCGATAAAGGCCGGCGCCATCAGAAGGTTGGTCGAGGCACCGCCCTTGCTGAAGGCCTCCGCCATGGTGTCGAGCATTTGCGAGCGGATGATGCAGCCGGCGCGCCAGATCCTGGCGATGGTCGGCATTGGCAGGTTCCAGTTGAACTCCTTGGAGGCGCCGCTCATCACCGCAAACCCTTGAGCGTAGGCGGCGATCTTGCCGGCGAACAGCGCCAGTTCGAGGTCTTTCAACAAGGCGTCCTTGTCACCGGAAATCTTGGTCACGCCGATGTTGCCATAGGCCTTTTCTGCGGCCAGCCGCTCATCCTTGATCGACGACAGAACGCGCGCCGCCACCGCCGCCTCGATCGCGGTGGCCGGAATGCCGAGCTGCTGCGCCTCGATGACCGACCATTTGCCGGTGCCCTTCTGGCCGGCGCGGTCAAGGATGATGTCGACCACCGGCTTGCCGGTCTTCGGATCGTCTGATGCCAGCACCTTGGCGGTGATCTCGATCAGATAGGAGTTGAGCCGGCCCTTGTTCCAATTGGAAAACACCGTGCCGATCTCTTTCGGTCCCATGCCTAGCCCGTCGCGCAGGATGCCGTAGATCTCGGCGATCATCTGCATGTCGGCATATTCGATGCCATTGTGGATGGTCTTGACGAAATGGCCGGCGCCATCGGTACCGAGCCACGCCGCGCAGGGTTCGTCCTTGAACTTGGCTGAGATGGCGGTCAGCACCTTCTCGACGCGCTTCCAGCTCTCCTCTGTACCGCCGACCATGATCGATGGTCCGTGGCGCGCACCTTCCTCGCCACCGGACACGCCCATGCCGATAAAGGTGAGACCCGAGCCGGAAAGCTCGGAGAAGCGCCGCATCGTGTCGCGGAAATTGGCGTTGCCGGCATCGATGACAATGTCGTTGGCCGAAAGCACGCCGCGCAGAGCCGCGATCTGCTCATCGACCGGCTTGCCGGCCAGCACCATGATGATGATCGGACGCGGCGGCCGGATCGCGGCGGCGAGCTCTTCCAGGCTGTAGCACGGTACGACCATGTCCTTCAGCGCGCCGGCATTCTCGACGAAAGCGTCGGTGCGCGCCCTGGTGCGGTTGAAGACGGCGATGCGATGCCCATGCTCGGCGATGTTGAGCGCAAGGTTGGAGCCCATCGTGCCAAGGCCGATCAGGCCGATTTCGGCTTTTTCCATCGTTTCTTCCCTGCTTTCGGATCTTGTTGGTTGGAGCCCGCGATGTGCGGGATCCCATTCTTCGCGGGATGATTGACGGGCCTTTCGGGCCGCGTCAACCGCCTCGCCGAATTGTGTTGCACGGATGGTCGGCCAAGCTCGTGCCAGTCCGGCCTTACGGCCTGATGTCGACGGGCGCCTCGATCTTCACCATTTCGAAGTCCGAGACCAGGATGTCGATGCGCACCGTCCACCGGCCAGGCACCGGGATGACGAGGTTGTCGACACGCCAGCTGCCGTCGCCGGGCTTGGTCGCGGCGCGCTTCAGCGGCTCAATGCCGGAATCGGGCTTCGACAGCACCAGCGTCACCTGCTTAGCGTCGAGCGGGCCGAAATCGCCGGTCATGATGATCATCGAGGCAACGACTGGTCCGGCATGGCCAGGCGTAATGCTGAGATCGGCCATCGCTTGCAGCGCGTGGATATGGACCGAGACCGGTTGGGCCGCCGCGATTGCCAGTGCCCGTGGCGGCGGCGTGAAGCGCCAGCCTGCAGCAACGCCGAAGATCGCCAACACGATCAGCAGCTCGACGCCGATAGAGCGCACCAGCCTGCGTTGCACCTCTGTCGATACTGCCGCGGCCGATGCGGTGAGTTTCCAGCGGTTGACGGCGGCGAGCGTGAAGAGAAAGACCAGCAACCCGAGCTTGACCAGCAGCAACCGCCCATAGGCAGTGTTGACCAATGCCACAGGTGTCTGCACCTGGATGACGGCGAGAACGATGCCGGCAGTGGCAAGCACGGCCACCACAGGCAGGATCAGGCGAGAAAACCGGCGCAGGAATGGCGTGGCCTCCGCCGATTGCCCTTTCAGCGCCAAGCCGAGCGGCACCAGCGCGCCGGCCCAGAAGGCGATGCTGGCGCCGTGCAGGAACACCATCGGCCGTGTCAGCCATTGCGGTTCGGCGGCACTGGCATGGCCGCTGGCGGCAAGGGCAATCCCCACCCCGGCCACCCCAGCCAGCGCCAATGGTTTGGCTGTGGCGCGAGGGCCGGCCAGCGACAGCAGGCCAAGCCCCAGCGCGATCAGGGCGACCAGCACCGTCCAACCGAAACTGGTGCCGAGCCCGGTCCGCCAGATGATCGGCTGCGCCAGATGGGAAAGCGGCGCCCCAAGTGCGTCCAGCCCCTGGAGACCGAGCGACAAGGGTGCCGCTACCAGCCCGCACAGGATTGCAACGATGACGAAACGCCGGCCAGCCTGTCCG
>NZ_RZRQ01000426.1:0-4185 GCF_003997785.1 Mesorhizobium sp. M7D.F.Ca.US.004.01.2.1
GCCGGTCTGCGCGGCGTCGCCAATGTCCGTCACATCGCCTTTCCCGACGCTGACCTCGAACGGCTGAAGGCCAGTTGCGGGGCAGGGAAGGCGACTTTCATCACGCCCAACCATCCCGAATTCTTCACCGACTGGATGATCGACAAGGAGATCGTGTCGCAGGTCAGCCCGCTCACTGCCTCCTGGGCGACGAACGGTGTCGTCAACGGTCTCGGCCGGCTGATGCAGAAATTCTGGCTGGCCAACAACCTGATCGCCCAGATTCCCGGCAACAGCGGGGCAGCCAAGGAACACTCCGTCGCCTGGGCCTTGAAAGGTCATGGCGTGCTGCTGCATCCCGAAGGCGGCGTTGGCTGGCACGCCAATATCGTCGCGCCGTTGCTGTCGGGTGCCGTCGAGATGGGGCTTGAGGCCCTCAAGCGCGGCCGGGCCACGGATCCCGATTTCAAGGTCTGGATCGCGCCAGTCGTCTGGAAACTTGCCTTCACCGGGAATGTCGAAGCGGCGCTGGCGAAGGAATGCGCCTATGTCGAGAAAAGCCTGAACATAGAACGCCACGCGACCGACACGCTGCCGCAGCGCATCCACCATATCTATTCGACGCTGCTGACCCGCGACGAAGCCGCATGGGGCATGCCGTCTGACGAAGGCCAGACCTATGCCGAGCGCCAGCAGGGGTTGATCATCGAACTCGCCCGCCGGCTCGGCGAAAGTATCTCACCCGAAGCTGCCATCACCGACACCACCGAGCTTCTGCGGCGGGCGCGTCGCTGGCAGCGCGAAAACACCGGCGATGCGGAAGGGCAAAAGCAGGTCCGCACGCTCGCCGACGCGGTCCAGAGGTTGCAACGCGTCGGGCCCTGGGCCTCGACCAACCCGCGCATCACCCAGGAGGAGATCGCCGAACACCTGAAGCGTATACGCAACGACTACTGCCGGGGCGGACTGCGCGACACGATGAACCGGTTCATTCCGCAGCCGGCCGGACCGCGTTGCGCCTATATCCGGGTGCCGGAGGCGCTGGGCCTGCATGAATATGCTGGCTCGATCGAGGACGCGGTTGCCGAGCTGCACCGTCGCATGCAGGAAGCCATCACCAGCACCGTGGCAGAGATCGAGGCCGGCCGCGGCTTCATTTTCTATCCGAATCCCTTCTATCATCGCTAGACGAGTGCCGATCGGCGCAAGATGAAGGAATGCGGCAAGCCTCATGGCGGTCTATGTCGACGCGGCAATCTGGAAATGGGTTGGTCATCGCTGGTGCCATTTGATGGCTGACGACACCGACGAGTTGCATCGCTTTGCCGCTCAGCTTGGCGTCAAGCGCTCATCCTATCAGGGGCCGCCCAAGACATCGGCGCCGCATTATGACATAACCGGCTTCGAGCGCGACCGCGCGGTGCGGCTCGGCGCCATCGAATGCAGCCGCGAGGAGATCGTCGCGATCTTCAGGCGAGTGAGGGTGCCCAAGGGAAAGATTCGCTCATGACGCTGACGGCATTTCTGGCTTATTGCGCTGCGATCACACTTGCCGCCGCGACGCCGGGACCCGCAATGTTCGCCGTCATCACCAACGGCGTGTCGCGCGGGTTCCTTCGCGCGTTCATGGCCGGAGTCGGTGTTGCCGCCGGCGATGCCGTGCTGGTCACACTGGCACTGCTCGGACTGGTGGCGCTGGCCCAGACCTTCGAATGGATTTTTCTGCTGCTGAAATACGCGGGCGCTGCCTATCTCGTCTTCCTCGGCATCAGGATGTGGCGCGCTGCCGCTACGCAATCGAATGAGCCGCAGGCGGCGCAGGCGAGATTGTCGCGGTCGTTCTTCCTCGGCGCATCCATTGCGCTTGGCAATCCGAAGGCGATCCTGTTCCATGCCTCGATCATGCCGCTGATCCTGAACCTTGACACCATGACCCTTGCAGATGGCCTGCTGGTGGTTGCTGTCGTGATCAGCGTCAACATCCTCACCATGGGTCTCTATGCCGCTCTCGCGGGCCGGGCTTCGGGCTGGTTCCGGACACCGAGGCGCATGCGGCTGATGAACAGGTTCGCCGGCAGCGCCATGATCGGCACCGGAGCGCTGATTGCCGCACGCTGAGCGGTGAAGCGGCACACGGCTTGCGTTTGTCGCGCATCCCCTCTATATGCGCGCTCATTCCACACACGGACTTTGGTGTCTGCCCGGGAGAAATCCGGCTGAAACCTCCGGTGGCGTTCGAGGACAAAGTCCAAAAATGCCTGTGTCCGTGGAGGCTAACCGGAAAGGAACTTTGAATGGCACTGCCTGATTTCAGCATGCGCCAGCTTTTGGAAGCTGGCATTCACTTCGGCCACCAGACCCATCGCTGGAACCCGAAGATGGCGCCTTACATCTATGGCGCCCGCAACAACATCCACATCATCGACCTGTCGCAGACGGTGCCTTTGCTGCACCAGGCGCTGAAGCAGGTTTCCGACACCGTCGCCAAGGGCGGCCGCGTGCTGTTCGTCGGCACCAAGCGTCAGGCGTCCGACATCGTCGCCGATGCGGCACAGCGTTCGGCCCAGTACTATGTCAACTCGCGTTGGCTCGGCGGCATGCTCACCAACTGGAAGACGATCTCGAACTCGATCCAGCGCCTGCGCAAGCTCGACGAGATGCTGGCCGGTGAGGCCCAGGGCCTGACCAAGAAGGAGCGCCTCAACCTCGACCGCGAGCGCGAGAAGCTCGACAAGGCGCTGGGCGGCATCAAGGACATGGGCTCGACGCCCGACCTGATGTTCGTCATCGACACCAACAAGGAAGCGATCGCTATCCTCGAGGCCAAGCGTCTCGGCATCCCGGTCGTCGCCATCATCGATTCGAACTGCGATCCGGACAAGATCGACTTCCCGATCCCCGGCAATGACGACGCGGCCCGCGCCATCCAGCTCTATTGCGACCTGATCGCCAAGGCTGCGATCGACGGCATCGCTCGCCAGCAGGGCGCGCTCGGCGTCGACATCGGCGCTTCGGTCGAAGCTCCGATCGAGCCGGCGCTCGAGCCGGCTCCGGCCCCAGCGTCGGAAGCCCCCGAAGCTTGATAATCGAAGGCCGGTTGCGGCCTTCATCTTTCTCATATTTTGGCACGCTAAACAGACGCACCATCGAACACCGATGGTGCGTCGGTGCATTTAAAACAAAGAGGCGACAATGAGCATTTCGGCTGCACAGGTCAAAGAACTCCGCGACTTGACCGGCGCGGGCATGATGGACTGCAAGGCGGCGTTGACCGAGACCAACGGCAACATGGAAGAGGCCGTCGACTGGCTGCGCAAGAAGGGTATTTCCAAAGCCGACAAGAAGGCTGGACGCACTGCAGCGGAGGGCCTGATTGGCGTTGATTCCGGCGTTCGCGAAGCGGCCGTCGTAGAAGTCAATTCCGAGACCGACTTCGTTGCTCGCAACGCCGCGTTTCAGGAAATCGTCGCCAACGTTGCCAAGGTCGCTCTGGCCTATGGCACGACAGAGGCTGTAGCCGCCGCAAAGTATCCCGGTTCGGACAAGTCGGTTGCCGACACCATCAAGGACGCTGTCGGCACCATTGGCGAAAACATGGGCTTCCGCCGCTCTGCCAAGTTGACCGTTCCGCACGGCGCCGTCGCAACCTACGTCCACAACGCGGTTGCCGATGGCCTTGGCAAGCTCGGTGTTCTGGTCGCCATCGAGACCACGGGCAACGAGCATGCGGCCAATGCCTTCGCTCGTCAGGTCGCCATGCATGTCGCTGCCACCAATCCGATGGCGCTGACCGCAGAGCAGATCGATCCGGCCGCGGTCGAACGCGAGAAGGCGATCTTCTCCGACCAGGCGCGCCAGTCCGGCAAGCCGGAAGCCATTATCGAGAAGATGGTCGAAGGCCGTCTGCGCAAGTTCTACGAAGAGGTCGTGCTCCTGAAGCAGGCCTTCGTGCTCAATCCCGACATCACCGTCGAGAAGGCGCTGAAGGATGCCGAGAAGGACATCGGCGCGCCGGCCAAGATCACCGCTTACCTGCGCTTCGCGCTGGGCGAGGGCATCGAGAAGGAAGAAACCGATTTCGCGGCGGAAGTCGCGGCTGCGGTCAAGAAGTAAGCCGCCAACCGGCTTTTCGGCTCAGGCAACTCGGCCGGGCGCTCGCGAGGGCGTCCGGCCGATTTCTTGTGCGATGTCGACAAAGGCGCGCAG
>NZ_RZRQ01000427.1:0-4175 GCF_003997785.1 Mesorhizobium sp. M7D.F.Ca.US.004.01.2.1
GGCCGTATCAGGCCGGCCGGCACAGTCATCAGGCGCCTCGGCCGCCCGAAACCTTTGCGAAAGGCGGCGATGATAGCCTCGACGGTGACTGGTGGCACATCGGCGCCAACATAGATGGGGCGAAGTGGCCCCGAATGGCTCAGCAGGTGCGACACCGCTCGCGCTGTGGCTTCGCGGGACATCAGCGAGCGGATTCCCGTCAAGGCGCCCGTTGGCAGCGGCAGCGCCGTATCGGCCAGGCGCATCAGCGTCGCGAGGTTTCCCTTCATGCCGCTTCCATAGGCCGGAGGCAGGCGCAACACGGCGGCGTCGGAGCGGCCATGCGACGCATAGGCGTCCAAAACCTTAATCTCGCCCTCGCGCTTCGAGCGTCCATAGACGCATTGCGGGGCAGGGGGCGTGTTCTCGTCAATTGTCGCGCTGACGCGAGCGCCGATCACGGCCCTAATCGAAGAGAGATGGATGAAGCGTCCGCTTGCCTGTGCGGCCGCTGCATGTGCCAGCCGCGCGCTCAATTCCACATTGGCCGCCCGATAGTCGTCTTCGCTGACATCGCCCTGATCATTGTTGAGGCCGGCACAATGGACAACATGGGTCACGTCCCTGGTGAGTGCCAGGAAAGCCGCGGCCGGCGCATCGAAATTGGGCATCAGCACCGCGCCATCCGCCAATCCAAATGTCTCCGGATGGCGGGAGGCAAGGCGAAGCTCGGCACCGGCTTCGCGAAGGTGCTGCACGACAAGACGTCCGATGAAACCCGTCGCGCCCGTGACCAGGACTTTCATGGCCTTGCCCGAAACAGATCTTGCGTGGCTGACGGAAGGGCTCGCTCTTCCATCACTGATGCAAGTGCCTGCTCTTCCAACAAGGGAACCTGGCGTCCGGAGGCGAGATATGTTCCGCTCACCAGGAAGACCATCAGCACCGAGTCCAGAATGTCATGGCCGACCAGGATGCCTGTCATTCCGGCCGTCAGATAGGTGATCACCACGACGACAATCATCGTCGCGCCGAAGCGCTCGATCGGATCGCTGCTGTTTCGCAAGACCCGGGCGGCATTTCCAGCCGCAACGGCAAAGATAGCGGCCAGCGTCACGGCGCCCAGAATTCCAGCTTGCACTAAGGCGGTCAGGAAGCCGTTGTGGAAATGGTTGAAGCCGGCGTCCATCGCGAACTGGTCATGAAAGCCTTGCTTTATCAGTAGCTGAGTCGCACCCACACCATGTCCGAACACTGGCATGTCATGGAATGCCTTGAGGCCGATCTGCCAAAGCGCAACACGTATTCCCACCGAGGTGTCGTAATTGCTGCTGGCTCCAAGCGCGTTCAAATCGGAGCGCAGAAAGTCCACGCGCCCGGATATCGCTTGGAAGCCGAAAGCGGCGATCACGACGCCGACCGCCGCCAGCAGCAGCAGCAGGCGAACGGCGTTCTTGCCCCTGAGCCTCTGACGGTTGATCAGCAAAACAGCGATGCCGGCTATCGGCAGCGCCAGCCAGGCGATACGCGAGCCGGAATAGATGACGGCGATCGTCCCGGCCAATGTCGCGTAGAAGAGGGGGTTCCGGGCTCGCTCGATGCCGGACAAGGCGCCGGCTACACAGATCACCACGGCAAGGCAGACGACGGTTGCGAAGACGATCGGATTTCCGGCCCCACCCTCGGCCCTGACCCCAATCCAATATTGCTGGATGACGGCCATGAGCAGCGCGACAAAACAGGCGGCCATGCTGCTGAGCACGACGATGCGGGCAAGCGTGGTTTTCCGCGTGATGCTCCAGGTCGAATAGGACACGGGGAAAAACAGGAAGGTCACGAGCGGGATAAGATGTGGCGCATCCCGGACGAACGAGTTGTTGACGATGGAAGCCAGGAGATTGGCAGCGCAGTAGGCATAGATCGCGACCGTCAGCCAGATCATCGGCCGGTCGGCGTTGAAGCGCCTTTTCCGTAAAGCAATCAGCAGGACGGATGAGAGGCCGCCGCCGTTGAACACGAAGCTGACCACCGATCCCAGAACCGGTGGAAAAAAGAAACAAAGAATGGAGAAGTAGATATTGATCCGAGAAGGCGTGAATTGCTGTCTCAGGGATGAAGGCCGGCTCAATTTTCGGGCTCGCTGTTTTCGGGGCGTTTCATGCGGCGGATCTTGTTTAGCGAAGTAGAATGCGCTCGCCTCGAAATTGCCCATGCCTCATGATGCACTTGCCCAGCTTCCCGAGGCTGGTATAGCGGCTGGGCTCCCTTTTCGATAGTGTGTCGGAGCCGATTGCCCCTGAAAATCGGCAGCCGGCGCTGATCGATCAGGGGAGGTCCCGGGAGCGGCCGCAGCCGGTCCGTTCAAGCAATATTTTCCCCGCGTTTCAACTGTTGAGCTTGCGAGCAGGAATTTCCGGATTTTTAGGTGCCCGTGGAAAATTCATTCCCGAACCGTGTGCTCGGGGGCCAGTCCAGCATTGTTCTTGACAACAGCGATCTGCTAGAACGCCGGCACGACAGAGATTGTCCAGAAGCAAAGCTTGAACCGGGCGCAAAAAAGCTCGACGATTTGAGGCAAGGCCTTCTGTTAAAAGGCACGAGAGAACGCTCACAGTCCATGACAACCGCGCTTACGCATCTTCAGCGGCTTGAAGCCGAATCCATTCATGTATTCCGCGAGGTTGCGGCCGCTTTCACCAAGCCGGTCATGCTCTATTCGGTCGGCAAGGATTCATCCGTGCTGATGCATCTGGCGATGAAGGCCTTTTATCCCGCCAAGCCGCCATTCCCCTTTCTTCATGTCGACACGACATGGAAGTTCCGCGAGATGATCGCCTTTCGCGATCAGATGGCGCAGAAACTCGGCTTCGATCTTCTGGTTCATGTCAACGAAGATGGCGTGCGCGACAACATCAATCCGTTCGACCATGGTTCGAACACGCACACCCATGTGATGAAGACCGTGGCGCTGCGCCAGGCGCTCGACAAATACGGTTTCGACGCGGCCTTTGGCGGCGCTCGTCGCGATGAGGAGAAATCGCGCGCCAAGGAGCGCATCTTTTCCTTCCGCAACGCCCAGCATGTGTGGGATCCGAAGAACCAACGCCCCGAGATGTGGAAGATATTCAACACCCGCATTGCATCGGGTGAATCGATTCGCGTCTTTCCGCTGTCGAACTGGACCGAACTCGATATCTGGCAGTATATCCTGCAGGAAAGTATTCCGATCGTGCCGCTCTATTTCGCCAAGGAACGGCCTGTGGTGGAACGCGACGGCATGCTGATCCTCAGGGATGACGAGCGCATGAAACTGCGCCCCGGCGAGACGGTGGAGAACCGGCTGGTGCGGTTCCGCACGCTGGGCTGCTATCCGCTGACCGGCGCCATCGAATCGGATGCTGATACGCTGGAAGCCATCGTCGGCGAAATGCTGACCGCGCGCACGTCCGAACGGCAGGGTCGCCTGATCGACCGCGATGAAGCCGGCTCGATGGAAAAGAAGAAGCGCGAGGGGTACTTTTGACCATGCGCCACATCATGGCAAAGAGCCTCGCACCCACCGACGGCGTCCGCGAGTATCTGGCAGCGCAGGAGAAGAAGTCGCTGCTGCGCTTCCTGACCTGCGGTTCCGTCGATGACGGCAAGTCGACGTTGATCGGGCGCCTGCTGTCCGACACCAAGCAGATTTTCGAGGACCAGCTCGCCGCGCTCGAACGCGATTCGCGCAAGCATGGCACGACGGGCGACGACATCGATTTTGCGCTGCTGGTCGACGGTCTCGAGGCTGAGCGTGAGCAAGGCATCACTATCGACGTTGCCTATCGCTTCTTCGCCACGCCGAAGCGCAAGTTCATCGTTGCCGATACGCCCGGCCACGAACAATACACGCGTAACATGGCGACCGGCGCCTCGACCGCCGACCTGGCGATCGTGCTGATCGATGCCCGGCAAGGGGTGTTGCGCCAGACCAGACGTCACTCGATCATCGCTTCGCTGCTCGGCATCCGCCACATCGTGCTGGCCGTCAACAAGATCGATCTCGTCGGGTTCGACCAGGCGGTCTTCGACCGGATCGTTGAAGACTACCGGCAATTCTCGCGCGATCTCGGTTTCCAAACCATCGTGCCGATCCCGATGTCGGCCCGCTACGGCGACAACGTCACCGGCCGTTCGGACAAGACGGAATGGTATTCCGG
>NZ_RZRQ01000428.1:0-4174 GCF_003997785.1 Mesorhizobium sp. M7D.F.Ca.US.004.01.2.1
GACCCGATCCCGCCATGCTTCGTTCGTCACATGCCCTTGCCACCATGCTTGCCATTGCCTTGCCGTCGGCCGCGTCTGCTGCCTCGCCGCAGTCGTTCAAGGGCGAGTACACGGTGTCGTTCCTTGGTCTTTCGATAGCGAAATCAACGTTTTCCAGCCGCTATGAGAACGGCGCCTACGCGATCGAAGGCAGCGTCAGCGCGGCCGGTCTCGCCAAGTTGTTCGACGACACGCGTGGCACGATCTCCTCCAAAGGCACGATTGCGGGCAAGAAGATGGTGCCGCAGGTGTTCCGTGCCGATTACACCTCCGGCAAGAAGGCGTCCGTGGTCGACATCCGTTTTGCCAATGGCACGGTCACCTCGACGCAGGTCATCCCGGCGCCGGGCAAGCGCGATCCAAAGAGCTGGGTGCCGGTCAGTGCCGGCGACCTGGCATCGGTGCTCGATCCGATGGCCGCCACCGTTGTCCATGCCGACAGTCTCGACCAGGTCTGCGGCCGCACGGTGAAGTTCTATGACGGCGAGATGCGCGCCAACCTGGCGCTGACCTACGCTTCGAAAGGCACGATCTCGGTGCCCGGCTACAAGGGCGACACCATCACCTGCCGGATGGGTTTCGAGCCGGTGGCGGGTTATCGCAAGGGTCGCAAGGCGCTCAACTATCTGAAGAACAAAAGCCGCATGATGGTGACATTTGCACCGCTCGGCCAAACCGGCGTATATGCGCCGATCCACGCCACGGTGGGCACGCAGATCGGCACCTTGACCATCAGCGCCGGGCGTTTCGAAGCGGTACGATAGGCCAGGCGCGCTACTGGAGACAGGGTGGGGCGCGCCACTGGAGACAGAATGGGGCGCGCAACACTGATCGGCTTTTCGGCGGTCGCCATGTGGGCGCTGCTGGCGCTGCTCACGGATGCCTCGGGCCAAGTGCCGCCGTTCCTGCTGTCGGCAATCACCTTCTCGATCGGCACCGGCGTCGGGCTCGTCGCGCGACTATTCATGCCGGCGCCTGACAAGAGCCAGAAGATACCGCCGCAGGTCTGGCTGATCGGCATTGCTGGGCTGTTCGGCTACCACTTTTTCTACTTCACCGCGCTGCGCAATGCGCCGGCGGTGGAGGCGAGCCTGATCGCCTATCTGTGGCCGCTGCTGATCGTGCTCGGCTCAGCGCTGATGCCGGGCGAGCGCCTGGCCTGGAACCATGTCGTCGGTGCGCTGCTCGGCCTTGCCGGCACCGTGCTGATCGTCACCAAGGGTGGTGGCCTCGCCTTCGACGCCCGCTACGCCTTCGGCTATACCATGGCCGCCGTTTGCGCCGTGCTGTGGTCGTCCTATTCGCTGTTGTCGCGGCGCTTTCCGTCGGTGCCGACCAGCATCGTCACCTGGTTCTGCGCGGCAACCGCGGTGCTGTCGCTCGCCTGCCACCTGGCGCTGGAACAAACCGTGCTGCCTGACGGCGCCGGCCAGTGGCTGGCCGTGCTCGGCCTTGGCCTGATGCCAGTGGGTGCTGCCTTCTACGCTTGGGACATCGGCGTCAAGCGCGGCAACATCCAGGTGCTGGGTGCTGCAAGCTACGCGGCACCGCTGTTGTCGACGCTGGTGCTGATCGCGGCCGGCGTCGCCGAGCCGTCGCTGCGCATTTTCGCCGCCTGCGTGCTCATCACCGGTGGCGCGGCGCTGGCGGCAAAGTCGCTGTTCCTGCGCAAGCCGGTCGCGACCGAAAGCGGAGCCGGGGCATCCGAAAGCGGAGCCGGGGCATCCGAAGGCGGAGCCCGGGCATGACGATGCCGTTTGCGGGCGGCATCGACGCCAACGCCAATGCGACACTGATCTTTTCGCTGGCGGCGGCGGTCATCTACGCCTTCACACTTGGCATGCCGCCAACGCTCGCCCGCTCGGCGGCAAAGACGCTCGCAGTGGCGATGCTTGCCGTGCTGGCGGCGCTGCAAGGCGGCCCGCTGCTGCTGGTCGCCGCCCTTGCGCTTAGCGCCGTTGGCGACGCCTTCCTGTCGCGGGACGGCGAAAAGGCCTTTCTCGGTGGGCTGGCCAGTTTTCTCATCGCCCACATCGTCTATGTCCCGCTGTTCCTGCGCAGCGGCGGCGGGTTGAGATTACTTGGCGCCGAATCCTGGCGCGGAGCGATCGCGCTCGCCATGGCGGTGTTCGCGATCGCCATGCTGGCGGCGCTGTGGCGTCGCGTTGGTCCCGGCCTGCGTATCCCGATCACCGTCTATGTCGCTGCGATCCTGGCAATGGGCGTTTCGGCGCTGACGACAGGCAGCATCTGGATTATCGGTGGCGCGCTGTTGTTCATGGCATCGGACGGGTTGCTCGCCACGGAGAAATTCCTGGTGGCTGCCATCTCGCCGCATCGTGCCTGGATGCGTTTTGCGGTCTGGGTGCTCTACTACGTCGCCCAACTCGCGATCACGCTAGGCTTCCTGCTAAATCAGGCTTCTTATTGAGTTAGGGTTGTTTCGGCTGCCAGCCGGGTGCTGCCAGTTCGAAGGCGGCAAACTCGAAGCCCGGTGCGACGGTGCAGCCGACCAGCGTCCATTCGCCCAGGCTGCGCGCCGATTGCCACCAGCCTGCCGGCACGACGATCTGCGGCCGCTCGCCGGCTGCGAGATCGATGCCGAGCACCTGCTCCACAACGGCGCTGCCTTCTTCCCACATCGCCAGCGCCAGCGGGGCGCCGGCGTGGAAATGCCAGACCTCGGCGGCGTCCTTGACCCGGTGCCAGGCCGAAACCTGATGCTGTTCCAGCAGGAAGTAGATCGCGGTCGAATGGCCGCGCGCGCCGCCCGCGCCGTCGCGAAAGGTCTCGGCGTACCAGCCGCCTTCCGGATGCGGTTTCAAACCGAGCGTCGCGATGATTTCGGCGGAGCTGGTCATGGTCGATGCTCTAGAAGTTGTCCTTGCGCTTGCGGATTTCGGCAAAAACCTCGGCGTCCGAGGCTTTCTCCAGCCCGAGATGCTTACGGATCGCCGGATCGTGCCAGCGCAGGAAGGGATTGGTCGACAGTTCCTCGCCGATCGTCGTCGGCAGTGTCGGCTTGTCGGCGGTGCGCAGCGCCTCGATCTTGGCGGCGCGTTCCTTCAATGCCGAATTGGTCGGGTCGATGCTCAGCGCGAAGCGGGCGTTGGAGAGCGTGTATTCGTGGCCGCAATAAATGACCGTTTCAGCCGGAAGTGCAGCCAGCTTCTTCAGCGAATCATACATCACCGGCGGCTTGCATTCGAACAGCCGCCCGCACCCCAGCGCAAACAGCGTGTCGGCGGTGAACGCCACACTCGACGCCGGCAAGTAGTAGGAGACATGGCCGGCGGTGTGGCCGGGCGTGGCAATCACCTCGATCCGCTCATCGCCGAGATGAACGACGGAACCCTCTTCGACGGGTTCGTCGATGCCGGGGATCTTGGCCTTCTCCGCTTCCGGGCCGACGATGCGCAATTTGAAGCGCTCCTTCAGCGCCAGATTGGCCTCGACGTGATCGACATGATGATGCGTGGTCAGGATCATCGTTGGCGTCCAGCCGGTGCGCTTGAGCGCGGCCAGGATCGGTGCCTCCTCGGGCGCGTCGATGATCGCGGTTTGGCCGCTTTTGGGATCATGCACCAGCACGCCGAAATTGTCGCTGCGGCACATGAACTGTTCGATTTCGACCGGCATCGCATGTCTCCATTGTCGCCGCAGACATAGGGTGCTGGCACGCGGATGTCATCCCAGGATGTTGAATGTCATTCCCGGAATGTCGGGCTCATCGAGGCCTTTTGTTGAAACCCGCCGATATCACGGCTACATCCCTGCCATGCATTCCGACATCGTCGATCTTCGCTCCTTCTATTCGACAACGCTCGGCCGGTTCGCCGAGCGTTCGATCACCATGGCGTTGTCGTCGATATGGGCAGCCGTTCCCAACGAGCGGCTGGTTGGTCTGGGTTACACTTTGCCCTGGCTGGAGCGGTTCGGCACCGACGCCGAGCGGGTCTTCGCCTTCATGCCGGCAACGCAAGGCGCCGTGGTGTGGCCGGCGACAGGGCCGACCGCCACGGCACTGGTCTTCGATGAGGAACTGCCGCTGGTCGATTCTTGCATCGACCGCATGCTGCTGGTCCATTCGCTCGAACATGTCGAGAACCCGCGTGAGCCGCTGAATGAGATTTGG
>NZ_RZRQ01000429.1:0-4113 GCF_003997785.1 Mesorhizobium sp. M7D.F.Ca.US.004.01.2.1
GTCCGGCAACCGCCCGCCAGATCGTCAGGAACACGGCGGAAAATCTCGCCTACACGACGCTCGAACTGGGCGGCAAAAGCCCGGTCGTGGTGTTTGCCGACGCCGATCTCGACAGTGCCGCCAACGCCGTCGTCGCCGGCATCTTCGCCGCCACCGGCCAGAGCTGCGTCGCCGGCTCGCGCCTGCTGGTCGAGCGTTCGGTGAAGGACGAATTCCTCGCCCGGTTGAAGCGCAAGGCAGAAGCGATCCGGATCGGCGACCCGCAAGATCCCGCAACCGAAATGGGGCCGCTTGCCACCTCCCGGCAGCGCGACTGGATCGAGAAGATCGTGATGGCAAGCCTTGCCGCGGGCGGACGGCTGGTCACCGGCGGGGAGCGGCCCACCGGCCACGAAAGCGGCCTCTATTACGCACCGACGATCATCGATGCCAACGACAACACCGGCCTGCCCTGCGTGCGCGAAGAACTCTTCGGTCCGGTGCTCAGCGTGCTCGCCTTCGATACGGAAACCGAGGCGCTCGCGCTTGCCAACGACACGCCGTTCGGCCTGGCGTCCGGCGTGTTCACCACCAATCTCGCCAAGGCCCATCGCATGGCGCGCGGCATCCATGCCGGCGTGGTCTGGGTCAACACCTACCGGGCCGTCTCGCCGCTGGTTCCGTTTGGCGGCTATGGCCAGTCGGGCCTCGGCCGCGAAGGTGGCATGGACGCGATCCGCGACTACACGCGTTCGAAATCGGTGTGGATACGCACCTCGGACGACCCGATTCCCGATCCTTTCGTCATGCGGTAGCCGCCGCAGGCCGGGGAAACGCGATCAAGGCGAAAACGCCGGTCGCAAACAGAAAACAACGAAAACAAACAGAGGAGAACGACATGAAACTGATCACCACCGGCGTCCTTGCCCGCCTTCTTGCAACAACACTTCTCGCAACGACACTTCTGGCAACGACGGCCGCAAGGGCCGAGGACATGGTGTTCACCTCCTGGGGCGGGACGACCCAGGAAGCGCAGACCAAATCCTGGGCCGAACCGTTCACGGCCGCATCCGGCATCAAGGTCATGCAGGACGGCCCGACCGACTACGGCAAGCTGAAGGCGATGGTCGACGCGGGCAGCGTCAACTGGGATGTCGTCGACGTCGAGATGGATTTCGCCATCAAGGCGGCCAAGGATGGCCTACTCGAGCCGATCGACTTCGCCGCAGTGCCGAAGGCCGATCTCGACCCGCGCTTCACCACCGATCACGCCGTCGGCAGCTTCTACTATTCGTTCGTGCTCGCCTGGAACAAGGGCGCCGTTTCGGGCGACCCGGCCGGCTGGGCCGACATGTTCGACACGAAGAAATTCCCGGGCAAGCGGACCTTCTACAAATGGTCGGCGCCCGGCGTCATCGAGATCGCGCTGCTGGCCGACGGCGTGCCGGCCGACAAGCTCTATCCGCTCGATCTCGACCGCGCCTTCAAGAAGCTCGACACCATCAAGTCCGACATCGTCTGGTGGGGCGGCGGCGCGGAGTCGCAGCAATTGATCGCGTCCGGCGAAGCGACGTTCGGCCAGCTGTGGAACGGCCGCGTCTTCGCGCTGGAGAAGGACGGCGCCGATGTCGGCGTCTCCTGGAACCAGAACCTGACGGCGGCCGACGTGCTGGTGGTGCCGAAGGGCGCCAAGAACAAGGACGCCGCGATGAAGTTCCTCGCCGCGGCGAGCAGCCCGGCCGGCCAGGCGAAGTTTGCCGAAGCCAGCGGCTATGCGCCTGTTAACACCAAAGCCAAGGCCGAGATGCCGGCCGATGCGGTGAAGGCGCTGCCGGACGCCCATATCGACGGGCAGATCAACCTCGACATGAACTATTGGGCGGAGCACCGCGACGAGATCGCCACGCGCTGGTATGCCTGGCAGGCGAAATAAGCCTGTCCCTTGAACAGCAAGGGACGAGACGGCCACACCGTCTCGTCCCTTAGCCGGATCGCTGCCATGTCGGTCGAAACACGCCAGAGCCTACCAACATTCCGCATGCCGGCAGGCCTCAACGGCCTGCTGCCGGCGCTGGTCCTGATCGTGCTGTTCTTCGTCGTGCCGGTTCTGGCCCTGCTCTTGCGCAGTGTCACCGAGCCCGAACCCGGCCTGCAGAACTACGCGACGCTGCTGGGTGACGGCACCTATGCGCGGGTGTTCTTCAACACCTTCCTGGTCGCGTCGGTGGTCACTATCGTCACGGTCCTCGTCGCCTTTCCGGTCGCCTGGATGCTGGCGATCATGCCCTCCGCACTCGCCTCGATGGTCTTCGGCGTCATCATCCTGTCGATGTGGACGAACCTGCTGACCCGCACCTATGCATGGATGGTGCTGCTGCAGCGCACCGGCGTCATCAACCGGACGCTGATGGCCGCTGGAATCATCGACCAGCCGCTGCCGCTCATCAACAATCTCACCGGCGTCACCATCGGCATGGTCTACATCATGCTGCCCTTCATGATCCTGCCATTGGTCGGTACGTTGCGGGCGATCGACCCGATGACGCTGCGTGCCGCGGCACTGTGTGGCGCCAGCCCCTTCCAGGCATTCCGCCGCATCCTGCTGCCGCTGTCGCTGCCCGGTGTCGCCGCCGGCGGCCTGATGGTCTTCGTCATGTCGCTCGGCTACTTCGTCACCCCGGCACTGCTCGGCGGCACCTCGAACATGATGCTGGCCGAAATGATCGCGCAGATGATCCAGTCGCTGCTCAACTGGGGGCTGGGCAGCGCCGCAGCCTTCATCCTGCTTGTCGTCACCATGGCGCTCTACGCGCTGCAGCTGCGCCTTGTCGGGGCCAGGCGCATCAGCGGAGGCGCCTGAGATGCTGCTCGACTATGACCGTATGGGCTGGCTGAAAATTGCCCTGCTCGGCTTCACCGCTCTGGTTGCCGGCTTTCTCCTGCTGCCTGTCGTCTTCATCGTCCTGCTCTCCTTCGGCTCGTCGCGTTGGCTGGCCTTTCCGCCGCCCGGCGGGACGCTGAAATGGTACCACGAGCTGTTTGCCGATCCGGCCTGGCTCGACGCTGCGCTGACCAGCGCCAGGATCGCCACCATGACGGCGATCCTGTCCGTGGTGATCGGCCTTCTCGCTTCCTTCGCTTTGGTTCGCGGACAGTTTGCCGGGCGTGAGATCCTGCGCGGCCTGCTGCTGACGCCGATGGTGCTGCCCGTCGTCGTCTTCGCCATCGCCATCTACGCCTTCTTCCTGCGCCTCGGCCTCGGCGGCACCACGATCGGCTTCGTCATCGCCCACACCGTGCTGGCCCTGCCCTTCGCCATCATCCCGATCGCCACCGCACTGGAAGGCTTCGACAAGTCGATCGAGGACGCGGCCATCGTCTGCGGCGCAAGCCCGCTCGAGGCCAGGCTCAGGATCACCTTGCCATCGATCCGCATCGGCATCTTTTCCGCCGCGATCTTTTCCTTCCTCGCCTCCTGGGACGAAGTCGTGGTGGCGATCTTCATGGCGAGCCCCAGCCTGCAAACCCTGCCCGTCAAGATATGGGGCAGTCTGCGCTCGGATCTGAGCCCGGTGATCGCCGCCGCCTCCAGCCTGCTGGTCGGGCTGACGCTGGCCCTGATGGTGGTGACGGCACTGCTGCAGCGAAAGGTCAAGACATGACCCAGCCCTTCCTCTCCATCCGCAATCTGCGCAAGGCGTTCGGCGCCATCACCGCCGTGCACGACGTCACCCTCGATATACCCAAAGGCGAGTTCCTGACCTTCCTCGGGCCTTCAGGCTCGGGAAAGTCGACGACGCTCTACGCCATCGCCGGCTTCCAGGATCCGAGTTCCGGCGATGTCGAGCTGGAAGGAAGATCGCTGCTTGCCGTGCCTTCGCACAGGCGCAACATCGGCATGGTGTTCCAGCGCTACACGCTGTTTCCGCATCTGACGGTGGCCG
Source organism: Mesorhizobium sp. M7D.F.Ca.US.004.01.2.1 (assembly GCF_003997785.1). Classification (NCBI taxonomy): domain Bacteria; kingdom Pseudomonadati; phylum Pseudomonadota; class Alphaproteobacteria; order Hyphomicrobiales; family Phyllobacteriaceae; genus Mesorhizobium; species Mesorhizobium sp. M7D.F.Ca.US.004.01.2.1. Next base: position 3,924 of record NZ_RZRQ01000429.1, read on the forward strand.
AGAACGTCGCCTTTCCGCTGCGGGTTCGCCGCCGGCCGGAGGCCGAGGTGAAGAAGAAGGTCGCCGACATGCTGGCCCTGGTGCGGCTCGAAAGCTTCGCCCAGCGCTTGCCGGGCGCCCTGTCGGGTGGCCAGCAGCAGCGCGTCGCGCTCGCCCGTGCGCTGGCCTACGATCCGCCTATCCTGTTGAT
>NZ_RZRQ01000042.1:0-3865 GCF_003997785.1 Mesorhizobium sp. M7D.F.Ca.US.004.01.2.1
CAGCCGGACAGTGCCGCCGTATTGTTGCGGTTGATGGCGACATAGACGAGTGCCGGAACCAGCATGCCGCCGGCAGCGGCGATGCCGGGCAGCACGCGTCGCGGCCAGGTCGAGAGCTGGCCGTCCAGAACCTCGCGCTTAATCTCCAGCCCGACGAGCAGGAAAAACACGGCCATCAGCCCGTCATTGACCCAGTGCGAGACGCTGAGCGGGCCGAGATAGGCATGGAGCGCGGAAAAGTAGGTTTCGGCGAACGGCGAATTGGCGACGATCAGCGCCAGGGCGGCGGCCACCATCAGGATGATGCCGCCGGCCGCCTCGCCATCGAGAAATTCGCGGAAGACGGAAACCGGCCGCTGCTTCAAGTCCTGCATGTCGCCTCCGTCATGCCGCCTGTCGGCCGGCGTCATTCCGCAAGATGCGCAAACCGCGCCTCAGCGCGGCGCGCGCTTGGCCAATATCCGCTGCAAGGTGCGGCGATGCATGTTGAGCCGGCGCGCCGTCTCGGAGACATTGCGCTCGCACATTTCATAGACACGCTGGATATGCTCCCAGCGGACGCGGTCGGCCGACATCGGGTTTTCCGGCGGTGCCGCGCGCTCGCCGGCGGTGCGGGTGAGTGCGGCGAAGATATCATCGGCGTCGGCGGGCTTGGAGAGATAGTCGACGGCACCGAGCTTCACCGCCGTCACCGCAGTGGCGATGTTGCCGTAGCCGGTCAGGATGATGGCGCGGGAATCGTCACGCTTTTCGCGGATGGCCGCGACCACGTCGAGGCCGTTGCCGTCGCCGAGCCGCATGTCCACTACGGCATAGGCAGGCGGATTGGCGCGCGCCTTGGCAACCGCCTCCTCGACGCTCTCGGCCGTCTCGACCACGAAACCCCTGGTTTCCATGGCGCGGGCCAGACGCGTGAGGAACGGCTTGTCGTCATCGACGATGAGCAAAGAGGTGTCCTCGCCTTCAACCATTGCGCCAATATTTTCGTCGCCTGTCATAGTCTCAAAATTCCTGCTGCCTTAATTTTACGCAGATATAGTTCCTGAGCCTCATTGTCCAATTTTTAGAGCTCCTTCAAGGCTCTCAGGCGGTGTCGAACATGCTGGCCGAAGTGATTTCCGGATTGAGGAACACACCACGCGGCCACGATATCTGTACCACGGCGCCCTCGCCCAGGCCGCTCGAATTGCGAAAATCGAGCGTCGCGCCCGAGCGTTCGAGCAGGGTCTTGGCGATGAACAGACCTAGCCCTAGGCCGCCGCCGGCTTCATTGCCCTGGCGCGTCGACATATAGGGCTCGCCGATGCGGTCGATGATCTCGGCCGGAAAGCCGGGTCCGTCGTCGATGATCGAGAAGGTGACAGCGGCGTCATCCCAGCTCCAGCGCACGGTGACGCTCTTGCGTGCGAAATCGACGGCATTCTCGACCAGATTGCCGAGGCCGTAGATAACGCCCGGATTGCGGCGCCCGACCGGCTCGGGCCCGATGCGTTCGCCGGGCCGAAGCTTGATCGAGATGCCGAAGTCGCGATGCGGCGCGGTGACCTCCTCGACCAGCGAGGTCAATGGCAGCCGCGAAAGATGCGCCTCGCCCTCGGAGGACAGGCTGGTCAGCCGCTTGAGGATCTCGCGGCAGCGCTCGCTCTGCGAGCGCAACAGCGTCACGTCTTCCCCGTATTTCGGATCCTTGCCGAGCGCCTTTTCCATCTCCTTGGCGACAAGCGCGATGGTGGCAAGCGGGGTGCCAAGCTCGTGCGCGGCCGCGGCAGCCAGCCCGTCGAGCGCCGAGAGGTGCTGCTCGCGCTGCAGCACCAGTTCGGTGGCGGCAAGCGCATTGGCCAGAAGCCGGGCTTCGGCGGCCACCCGGAAGGCGTATATGGCGGTGAAGGCGATCGAGGACAGCACCGCCATCCATATGCCGGCGACATAGATGAAGGGCATCGCCAGCGGTGCGTCCTCATGCCAGGGCAGCGGCAGATGGACAAAGACCAGAAAGGTCGCCGCCGACATAACCAGCCCGCCGAGGATGGCGGTCAGGCGCAGGGGCAGCGACGTCGCCGAAATGACGACAGGCACGGTCATCAGCAGCGAGAACGGGTTGGTGAGGCCGCCGGTCATGTAGAGCAGGCCGGCAAGCTGCAGGCTGTCGAAGATGAGGATGCCGAAGGCCGCCAGCGGGGTGAGCCGGTGCGCCGCCGGAAACCGGAAGGCGAGAAACAGGTTCATCCAGGCCGAACAGGCAATCAGCGCAAAGCAGAGGCTGACCGGCAGCGGAAACTTCAGGCCATAGGCGACAACGAGCACCGTCAGGCTCTGACCGACAATGGCAAGCCAACGCAACCGGATTAGCGTGTTGAGGCGCAGTCTCTGGCTCTGCTGGAAATCGGGCGAACGCAAAACGTTGATCATGGCCATGGATTACAGCCGTGAAGCGCTGAAGGCTAGGTACCTCTGGGTTTTGCGCGGGCGGTGGCAGTGGCGAGCAGCGGGTTTTCCGGCCAGACATGCTTGGGATAGCGGCCACGCATGTCGGCGCGCACATCGGCCCAGGAGCCGCGCCAAAAGCCGGGCAGGTCGCGCGTCGTCTGGATGGGCCGGTGCGCCGGCGACAGGAGTTCGAGTGTCAGCGGCACGCTGCCATTGGCGATGGCGGGATGGCGGTCGAGGCCGAACAGCTCCTGCACGCGAACCGCCAGCACCGGCCATTCGCCGTCATAGCGGATCGGCACATGGCTGCCCGACGGAGCATCGAAATGGGTTGGCGCCAGCGTATCGACCTTGCGCTGCAGATCGTGTGGCACGAGCGTAGCCAGTCCGGCAGAGACAACGCCCGCATCGATGGCGGCAAACGATGCCGCGCCGGACAGGAACGGCAGCAGCCAGCCGTCGAGGCGTTCGATGAGAGCGGCATCCGCCATATCGGGCCAGGGCGCGCCAAGGCCGCGATGCAGCCAGCCAAGCCGCTGGCGCAGCGTTTGCGCCTCCTTGCTCCAGGTCAGCAGTGAGAGCCCATGCTCGCGGACCGCATCTGTTATGGCGCGATCGGCGTCAGCACCGGTTGGCGGCGGCAGCATGCGCTCGGCAAGCGTGATGGCGCCAAGGCGCACGGTTTCGCGCACGCGCACAGCGCGCTTGTCGCGGTCGAAGCTCGTTTCACGGCGGACCTCGATCCTGTCCGCGAGCGCGGCGCGGACATCGTCCTCACTAATGGCCGCTGCCGCTGTGATGCGCGCATTCTGCGCCTTGCCGTGCAGGTCGGCGACGACCAGAAACGGCTCGCCCGCCAGCGGGTCGGTGGCGTCGAGCATGGCGCCGGAGCCATTGGCCAGCACGAAACGGCCGCGCTCGCCGCGCGCCTTGGCCACCCGATCTGGCCAGGCGTGGACGAGCAGGAGACCGGCGGCGGCGGCTTCGCTGCCCTTCGCCCCGCCAGCCTGCCGCGCCAGCCGTTCGGCGAGCTGCTTCGCGGCTGTAGCGCGCGGCGATCTTTCCCCGCGAAAGCGCATCAGCCGTCGCTCCAGATCGGCGCCGTCGCCACCAAGGCCGCGCTCGGTGAGCAGCACCGAAAGCATCGCTGCCTCGAAGGCATGACCGCCTTTCGCTGCCTCGGCGACCATATGCGCCAACCGCACCGGCAGAGCGAGCTTGCGCATCGAAGCACCTGCATCCGTCAGGCGCCCTGCCTCGTCGATGGCATCCAGCGCGCGCAGCAGCGCCCTTGCCTCATTGAGCGCCGGAGCGGGTGGCGGATCGAGAAAGGCGAGCCCTGCCGGATCGGCAACGCCGAAGGCGGCGCAATCGAGCAGCAAGCCGGACAGGTCGGCCTCCAAGATTTCGGGTGGCGTGAAGGCGGGAAGTGCAGCCG
>NZ_RZRQ01000042.1:3875-26858 GCF_003997785.1 Mesorhizobium sp. M7D.F.Ca.US.004.01.2.1
CCCGGCCCGCCACAACCGGATGGCGACGCCAGCTTGCGTGCGCCCGGCACGGCCGGCGCGCTGGTCGGCGGACGCCTTGCTGACGCGCACCGTTTCCAGCCGGGTCAAGCCGCTGGCCGGCTCGTAGCGCGGCAGCCGCGACAGGCCGGAATCGATGACGACGCGCACGCCGTCGATGGTGATGGACGTTTCGGCGATCGAGGTCGCCAGCACCACCTTGCGGCGGCCTGTCGGCGGCGGCTTGATCGCCGCGTCTTGCGCCTTGCCGTCGAGCATGCCGTAGAGCGGCACGATGTCGGTTTCAGTGCCGACCTTGCCGGCCAGCCGCTCGGCGGTGCGCTCGATCTCGCGCTGGCCGGGCAGGAAGGCAAGCACGCTGCCGCTCTCATCGGCAAGGGCTGCGCGGATCGCCTTGGCCATGGCGTCCTCGATGGTGGTGCCAGCGGGGCGCTCATCATAGCGGATATCGACAGGAAAGGCGCGGCCTTCACTCTCGATCACCGGCGCGCCCGACAGCAGCCTCGCGACACGCGCGCCATCGAGCGTCGCCGACATCACCAGCATGCGCAGATCCGGCCGCAGCGCGCCTTGCACGTCGAGCGCCAGAGCGAGACCGAAATCGCCATCGAGCGAACGCTCGTGGAATTCGTCGAAAATGACAGCCGAGATTCCAGGCAGTTCGGGATCGTCGAGGATCATCCGCGCCAGCACACCTTCGGTGACGACCAATATCCTGGTCTTTGCCGAGGTGCGGTTTTCCATGCGCATGGCATAGCCGACGGTGGCGCCGGGCTCCTCATCAAGCAATTGCGCCATGCGGCGGGCGGCGGCGCGGGCGGCGAGCCGGCGCGGTTCGAGCAGAACGATCTTGCCGGCACCCAGCCAGGACGCATCGAGCAGCGCCAGCGGCACCAGCGTTGTCTTGCCGGCGCCGGGCGGCGCCACCAGCACGGCGCTGTTGCCATGGCCGAGCGCTTCGCTCAGCGCCGGCAGCACGGCGGATACTGGAAGCTCCGGCAGGGGTTTTGTGATCATCGGTCCAGGAATGCGTTCGTCCAATCGTGGCAAGCGCGCTTACGTCCGCATATCAGCGGTCGCGGCCGTGGTGCAACTCATGGAACGGAGCCGGTTCAAAGCCGGGTGCGCGAAAACGGGTTCCAGCGCACCGTGCCCAGCCGCGCTTCCTCGCGCACCATGGTCAGCAGGCCGGCCCCACCGACGACCGCCAGGCCGACCAGCGACAGCCAGTCGGGGTATTCCTGGAAGAACAGCGCGCCGAGGATCACCGCCCAGACGATTTGCGAATAATGCGTCGGCGCGACCCGGTTGGCGGGTGCGTATTTCATGGCCAGCAGCTGCAACAGCTGGCCGCAGGCAGTGAAGGCACCCGCCATCACCAGCCACAGCAACTGTTTCCCGCTGGGAACGGTGAATGCGGTGGCAGCGGCACCGATGCCGTTGAACAGCAGACCATAGCCGATCAGCACGCCCAGCATGGTGGTGCGCTTTTCCTGCTGGGCCAGCGAACGCATCAGGATGACGCTGGTCGCGGCGAGGAATGCAACCCCGAAAGCGGCAAGGTGGCCGAGATTGAGTTCGCGAAAGCCCGGCCGCACCACCAGCATGACGCCGGCAAAACCGGCAACCACCGCCAGCCAGCGCCAGGGGCCGACCTTCTCCTTGAGGATCAGCGTGGAGAGGATGGTGACGCAGAGCGGCGCCAGGAAGATCAGCGCGTAGGACTCGGCCAGTGGAATGGTGGTGAAGGCGTAGACGCTGAGCACGCCGGACGCGATGCCGGCCCAGGCACGCGCCTGCACAGCCCAAGGCCTCTTGGTGCGCCAGAAATCACGCCAGCGCTCGTCCGCCGGGCGCGTGAAGAAGAGAAAACAGCCGGCAAACAGCGTCGTGAAGAAGCCGATCTCGAAGACCGTGAATTGTCCACCCAGGCTTTTGACAACGGCATCGCTGCCCGAATAGCTTGCGTAGGCGATCAGGGCGAGCAGAATTCCGTTCGTCACGTTGTTCCATTTCCGGGGAGAGAGTGGTTTGAAAATCCTGGCGCTCGGTGCGCATCCGGACGACATCGAGATCTTCATGTTCGGTACGATGGCCGCCTATGCCGCGCAAGGCGCAGAACTCACTTTTGCCATAGCCACGGATGGTGCCAAGGGCGGCAAGAGTGATCCCGTTGTTCTCGCTCGCGTCCGTCGCCAGGAAGCAACGGCCGCGGCCGCGCTGCTCGGGGCGGCGCTGCGCTTCCTCGACTTTCCCGATGGCGAGCTGGTGGCCGATGCAGCGCTGATCGGGGCGCTGAAAGCACTGATTCGCGAGACCGGACCAGATCTGGCGATCACGCATGCGCCCAACGACTATCATGCCGACCACCGCGCGCTGTCGGACGGCGTGCGCATCGCGGCGTCGTTCGGGGTTCCAGTGCTGCATGCCGACACGATGGGCGGCACCGGTTTTTCGCCGACGCACTATGTCGACATTTCCGCCCATGCCGAGATCAAGGCCAGGGCGATCCGCATGCATCAGTCGCAGGATCCCGACCGCTTCGTCGATGGCGCGCGAATGCAGAACCTTTTTCGCGCCGGCCAGTGCAACGGCGCGCAGGGCTCGTTGGCCGAAGCCTTCCGCTTCGAACCGACGTTCCCCTTCGCCGACATCCGCGAACTGCTGCCGCCGGCGCCGCCGATCCGGAAGGTCATGGTGAGCACCAAACGGGTCGACTGAGAGTCGGGAAGGCCCTTAGATCTGGTCGAGGTCGGCCCGCGCAGCTTCGACAATCCGCGCGGGCCCGGCCAGCGATCAGCACTTTTCCCAACGTTTTCAGACACCGGCATAGGCATGCTGCGGCGCAGCAACGAATTCGCTTGCCTTGTTTAGTAAAAATTGCATCACTAAACAAATTACTAAACATCTGCGGTGCTGTTGCGCCGCCATGTTTAGGCCCCTGAGGAGAGGGGTTGAAGGCTCTTGAAACCGTCATCCGGGCGCGTTTCGCAAATGGGAGGAAGGCATGAAATCGAGCTTGAAACTGGCGTTGGGACTGACCTCGGCGATTACAGCGTCGACAGCCGTCTCGAACGTCGCGCACGCTGAAGACCTGACGCTGTGCTGGGCCGCCTGGGACCCGGCAAACGCGCTTGTCGAACTGTCCAAGGATTTTACCAAGGAAACCGGCATCGGCATGAAATTCGAGTTCGTGCCGTGGACCAACTATGCCGACCGTTTCCTCAACGAGTTGAATTCGCACGGCAAGCTGTGCGACCTGATCATCGGCGACAGCCAGTGGATCGGCGGCGCCGCCGAGAACGGCCACTATGTCAAGCTGAACGACTTCTTCGACAAGGAGAAGATCAGCATGGACGACTTCGTGCCCGCAACCGTCGTCGGCTATTCGGAATGGCCGAAGAACACGCCGAACTACTGGGCGCTGCCGGCCATGGGCGACGTCGTCGGCTGGACCTATCGCAAGGACTGGTTCTCCAAGCCGGAGCTGCAGAAGGAATTCAAGGAGAAGTACGGCTGGGATCTCGGCCCGCCGACCACCTTCGACCAGCTGAAGCAGATCGCCGAGTTCTTCCAGAAGCGCGAGATCGACGGCAAGACCGTCTATGGCGCCTCGATCTACACCGAGCGCGGCTCGGAAGGCATCACCATGGGCGCCATGGACGTGCTCTACAGCTACGGCTTCCAGTACGAGAATCCCAAGAAGCCCTATGAAATGGAAGGCTTCGTCAATTCCGACAAATCGGTGAAGGGGCTGGAATTCTACAAGGCGCTCTATGATTGCTGCACGCCTCCGGGCGCCTCGAACAGCTACATGGGCGAAGGCGTCGATGCCTTCAAATCCGGCCAGGTGGCGATGCACATGAACTTCGCCTTCACGTGGCCGGGCCTACAGAAGGACGAGAATGTCGGCGGCGACAAGATCGGCTACTTCGTCAACCCGAAGGGACCTGACGGCGAGCAGTTCGCCCAGCTCGGCGGCCAGGGTATCTCGGTGGTGTCCTATTCCGACAAGCAGGAATCGGCGCTGAAATACATCAAGTGGTTCGCCAACAAGGACGTGCAGGCCAAGTGGTGGTCGCTCGGCGGCTATTCCTGCCTCAACGCGGTGGTCAAGGATCCTAAGTTCCCGGCCAGCCAGCCCTACGCGCAGACCTTCCTCGACTCGATGGCCATCGTGAAGGACTTCTGGGCCGAGCCGAGCTACGCCCCGCTGCTGCAGGCCTCGCAGAAGCGTTTCCACGACTATGTCGTCGCCGGCCAGGGCTCGGCCAAGGATGCGCTGGACGGTCTGGTCAAGGACTGGACGCAGGTCTTCCAGGACGATGGCAAGATGTAACCCGGCTCCTCCCGAGCTAGGCCCAAGCGTCCCGTGCCGCTCTTGGCACGGGACGCAGTTCAGATAAATTCCATGACAGAGACGACCAAGTGACCGAAGCAGGACTCACCATGCTCAATCGGACCGCGGAGAACGTTGCCCGGGCGACCCCGGAACCGTTGGCCCGCAAAGCCCGGGGCATCAGCGACAAGGGCCTCGCCTGGCTGTTCATCTCGCCGACGATCCTGTTGCTGCTGGCCATCAACATCTTCCCGCTGTTCTGGGCGATCTATCTGTCGTTCACCAACTACCGCGCCAACCGCCCAAACGAGGTGGTGAAGAATCTCGGTTTCGCCAACTACCAGCGCATCCTCGGCGACAAGGATATCTGGATCGCCATGCAGACGACGGCGCATTTCGTGTTCTGGACCATCCTGTTGCAGACGCTGATCGGCTTCACGCTGGCCTGGCTGATTGACAGGAAGTTCCGTGGCCATGCCTTCTGGACGACGCTGATCCTGGTGCCGATGATGCTGTCGCCGGCGGTGGTCGGCAATTTCTGGCGCTTCCTCTACGAGCCACAGATCGGCCTGTTCGCCTACGCAATTTCCTTCGTCACGAGGATCCCGCCGACCGATATCCAGATGCTCTCCAACGTCTCGCTGGCGCCGTGGTCGATCATCATCGTCGACACCTGGATGTGGACGCCCTACGTGATGCTGATCTGCCTCGCGGGCTTACGCTCCATCCCCGAATACATCTATGAGGCGGCCGAGGTCGACCGCGCCTCCAACTGGCGGCAATTCTGGTCGATCACGCTGCCGATGGCGCTGCCCTTCATCATGCTGGCGGTGCTGTTTCGCGGCATCGAGAACTTCAAGATGTTCGACATGGTCAATCTGTTGACCGGCGGCGGGCCAGGTTCGACCACCGAGGTCGCCTCGATCACCCTGAAGCGGCAGGCTTTTGAGAGCTGGCGTACCGGCTACTCCTCGGCCTTCGCCATCATCCTGTTCGTTGCGGTGTTTGGTCTGGCCAACATCTACGTCAAGGCGCTCAACAAGGTGAAGCAGAGATGAGCCTGACCACAGCCCATTCGGTCGTCGCACCCTCGGCCAACTCGAAGCGCATCGCCGGCACGATCATCGTGCTCTACGCGCTGATTTCGATCGTGCCGCTGCTGTGGATCTTCGCCACCAGCTTCAAGACGCCGCCGGACTCGATCGCCTATCCGCCCAAGATCCTGTTCCAGCCGAGCCTCGAAGGCTACTGCAATCTGTTCACGACGCGGACGCGGCAGACGCCGGAATACATCAACTCGCTGGGTCCCGCGACGGGCTTCTGCGACGAGACCACGCGCAAGCGCAATATGGTGATCGCCGGCCCGTCCAACTTCCTGCCGCGCTTCGTCAATTCGCTGATCATCGCCTTCGGTTCGACCTTCTGCGCCGTGTTCCTCGGCACGCTGTCTGCCTATGGCTTCTCGCGCTTCAAGGTGCCGCTCGCCGACGACCTTTTGTTCTTCATCCTGTCGACGCGCTTCATGCCGCCGATCGCTGTCGCCATTCCGATCTACCTGATGTACCGCGAGCTCGGCCTGTCGGACACGGCGCTCGGCATGATCCTGCTCTACACGGCAGTCAACGTGTCGCTGGCTGTATGGCTACTGAAAGGATTCATCGACGAGATCCCGCGCGAATATGAGGAGGCGGCGATGATCGACGGCTATACGCGGCTGCAGGCCTTCTGGCGCACGGTGCTGCCGCAGGCGACGACCGGCATTGCCGCGACCGCGATCTTCTGCCTGATCTTCGCCTGGAACGAGTATGCCTTCGCGGCGCTTCTGACCTCCGGCACGGCGCAGACCGCGCCGCCCTTCATCCCGACCATCATCGGCGAGGGCGGCCAGGACTGGCCGGCGGTGGCAGCCGGCACGACGATCTTCCTGGTGCCGATCCTGGTTTTCACCATCCTGCTTCGCAAGCAATTGCTGCGCGGCATCACCTTCGGCGCGGTGCGCAAATGAGCATGACCAAACACGGTAAACGCAAATCGCGGTGGCCGGTCTGGGCCAGGCGCGGCCTGATGGAAAACATCGCGACGGCGCTGATCGCCATCGGCTTCCTGATGCTGTTCCAGCCCTTCGCGCTGTCGCTCTATACCTATTCCTTCATCACCATGCTTGCCGGCACCGTGATGTTCATCATCGTCTCCAAGTTCCCGGAATAATCATGGCCGAAATCCGCGTCCAGCACCTGAGAAAGGCCTTCGGCGATTTCGTTGCCGTGCAGGATTCCAACTTCGTCGTCGAGGATGGCGAATTCTTCGTCATGCTCGGACCATCGGGCTGCGGCAAGACGACGACCTTGCGCATGATCGCGGGGCTCGAGCTGCCGACCGGCGGCCAGATCCTGCTCGGCGGCGACGATGTCACCATGCTGCGGGCACGCGAGCGCGACATTGCCTTCGTCTTCCAGCTGTTTGCGCTCTATCCGCACATGAATGTGCGCAAGAACATCGGCTTCCCGCTCTTGGCGCAAGGCATGCCATCGGCCGAAATCCGCACGCGGGTCGAGGAAACGGCGAAGCTGCTGCGCATCGACCATCTGCTCAACAAATCCGTCTCCGGACTTGCCGGCGGCGACCGTCAGCGCGTGGCGCTCGGCCGCGCCATCGTGCGGCGGCCAAAATGCTTCCTGATGGACGAGCCGCTGGGGACTCTTGACACCGAATTCCGCGATCTGATGGTCCATGAGTTGCGCGAGCTGCACAACCGCATCCACGCCACGACCGTCTATGTCACGCACGACCAGATGGAAGCGATGTCGATGGCCGACAAGATCGCGGTGATGAATCATGGTGTCATCGAACAGTTCGGCACACCCCGCGAAATCTACGACCGCCCGGCGACCATGTTCGTCGCCGACTTCATCGGCTCACCGCCGATGAATTTTCTGGGGTTCGGCGGCGGTCTCGCCAAGGGCGCAAGGGAGATCATTGTCCAGGGCGCAAAGGTCGCGGTGCCGGAGGTGCGCGAGGATATCGCGCCAGCCGACATGGCGCTCGGCATCCGCCCGGAGCACATCCGCTTCGACGACGCCTCAAAACTGCGCGGTGCCATCTACGGCACCGAATATCTCGGCACCACGCAGATCGTCGCGGTGGAGACGGCGGACGGCATCATCAAGGCACGCGTGCCGGCCGAAATCCAGCTCTCCACCGGCGACCATGTCGGGCTGACGCTGAGCAGCGCGCGGCTGTCGCTGTTCGAGAAAGGATCGGGCCGCGCGGTGAGAACCGCGATCCACGATGTCGCCTCTGAGCGGAGGGCCCAGCATGGCTGAGGTGCACATCAGGAACGTGACCAAGAGTTTTGGCGACCATGTCGCCGTCGACGGTCTCGACCTGCATATATCAGATGGTGAATTCGTCGTGTTGCTCGGGCCGACCGGGGCCGGCAAGACGACGACGCTGCGGCTCATTGCCGGTTTGGAACGGCCGGATGCCGGCATGATCGAGATCGGCGGCCACAATGCCACGGCCCTGTCGCCGGCCGAGCGCGACACGGCCTTCGTCTTCCAGCAGTACTCGCTCTATCCGCATCTGTCGGTGTTCGACAACCTTGCCTTCCCGCTGCGCTCGCCGGCTCGGAAAATGCCGGAAGACCAGATCCGCCGCCGGGTCGAGGAGGTGGCCAGGATGGTGCGCATCCATCACAAGCTCGCCAACCGCTCGACCAAGCTTTCGGGCGGCGAAATGCAGCGCGTCGCCATCGGCCGCGCGCTAGTGCGCAAGCCTTCGATCTATCTGATGGACGAGCCGCTGTCGTCGCTCGATGCCAAGCTGCGGGCGGATCTCAGGCTCGAGCTGAAGCGCATCCAGACCGAACTCGGCGCCACCATGCTTTATGTCACGCACGACCAGATCGAGGCGATGACCATGGCTGACCGCATCGGCATCCTCGCCGACGGCGTGCTGGTGCAGATCGGTTCACCGCGCACCATCTATTCCGAGCCGGCAAACCTGCATGTCGCCGCAAGGCTCGGCCAACCGGCGATCAATCTTCTGCCGACCGGGCTGCTGCCCGATGGCGGCGCACCGACCGGGACCAAGACAATCGGCGCGCGCACCGAGCACCTGACGATCGCGAAGGCCGCGAATGGCCATGCCGACGGCGTCGTCGACTGGGTCGAGCATCTCGGCGACCAGAACCACCTGCATGTGACGGTTGGTCCGAAGAAGTTGGTGACGCTGACCGATCCCGACACGGATCTGGCGCAGGGCGACAAAGTGGTGATCCGCTACCGGTCGCCGCTGTATTTCGGCGCCGATGGACAAAGACTGATGTGACCGGTTTTCGGTGTTCCCACTCAAGGGTCAACGCCGGCTTCTGATTGACGATTGCGAGTACGGGACGAATTCGATGAAGCACTTTTTCAATCGCAGGGAAACGATCGTCACCGAGGCACTGGATGGCCTGTTGCGGACCATTGGCTCGGGCGATCTCGCGCGCCTCGACGGCTATCCCGAAATCAAGGTCGTCCTGCGCGCCGACTGGGACAAGACGAAAGTCAGCGTCGTCTCCGGTGGAGGCGCCGGACACGAACCGTCTCATGCCGGCTTCGTCGGCAAGGGCATGCTGACGGCGGCGGTTTCAGGTGAGATCTTTGCCTCGCCGAGCGTCGAAGCGGTGCTGGCGGCCATTCGCGCGGTCACCGGTCCGGCCGGCTGCCTGCTGATCGTCAAGAACTACACCGGCGACCGTCTCAATTTCGGCCTGGCGGCCGAGAAGGCGCGCGCCGAAGGGTTTCGTGTCGAGATGGTCATCGTCGCCGACGATATCGCTTTGCCTGATATCGCCCAGCCGCGCGGCGTTGCCGGCACCTTGTTCGTGCACAAGATCGCAGGCCATCTGTCGGAGGCCGGCCACGATCTTGCGTCCATTGCGGCCGCCGCTCGCGCGGCGGCGAAGGATATCGTTTCGCTCGGCATGTCGTTGTCGTCCTGCTCGATCCCCGGCCAGCCGCACGAAGACAGGTTTGGCGAAAATGACGGCGAGCTCGGCCTCGGCATTCATGGCGAGCCGGGCGTTGAGCGGATTGCGGTGCAAAGCGCCGACAGGCTGGTCGCGATCATGGCGGAACGCCTCTCGGCACGGCTCGACCTCTCAGCCGACCATGCCCTGCTGATCAACAATCTCGGTTCGGTGCCGCCGCTCGAAATGTCTGTTATCGCCAACGCGGTGCTTGCCTCGCCGCTGGCCAAAACCATCAAGCTGACGATCGGCCCCGGCCCGCTGATGACGGCGCTCAACATGAACGGCTTCTCGCTGTCGCTGATCCGGCTCGATGCAGCACGCGAAGCAGCCCTGCTGGCGCCGGTCGGACCGCATGCCTGGATGCCGGCGAAGCCCGTTGTGCCGCCTGCCGTCGTGCCGATGGCGAAAGCGGCCAGACAGAGCGCAACACGCAAGCCCAGTCAGGATGCGCGGACCCGGTCTCTTCTCGTTACCATCTGCGAACGACTGATCGCGCTGGAAACCACTTTGAACGGACTGGATGCCAAGGCGGGCGACGGCGACACCGGTTCGACCGTGGCGACCGGCGCGCGCAGCATCCTCGATCGGCTCGACACACTGCCGCTTGCCGAGCCCGCGGCTACCCTTGCCGCGATAGGCGACATTCTGAGCGCGTCGATGGGCGGCTCCAGCGGCGTGCTGCTGTCGATCTTCTTCACCGCGGCGGCACAAGCCCTGGACAGCGGAGCGAACCTGGCCAAGGCGCTGCTTGCCGGCCTTGAGCGGATGACTTTCTATGGCGGCGCAAGGATGGGTGACCGCACCATGGTCGATGCCCTGGAACCGGCCCTGAAAGCGCTCGACGCCAGCGGCCTGGAGGAAGCGGCGGCGGCGGCTCGCCATGGTGCCGAGGCCACCGCTGCCATGGAGAAGGCGAAAGCCGGACGGTCCGCCTATGTCGGCAGCAAATTGCAAGGCGTGGTCGACCCCGGCGCCTATGCGGTGGCCGAGGTCTTCGCGGCCGTCGCCGCACTGCATGAAGCGGCCTGATTCATGCTCCAGTTGTCGAATGAGCGTTCTTTCGATACTGCCGGCGGGGTGGAAACCGGGAATTTGGCCGATATGGCGGCGTTGAACCTTGCCAGGCTGATTACAGCCGTCGCGGATGCGATCGCCGCTCACGCCGAAGAGTTGACGGCGCTCGACCAGGCGATCGGCGACGGCGACCACGGGCTGAACATGAAGCGCGGCTTCGAGGCCGTGCGCGCCGAAGCCGAGGCGTTTTCGGCCAAGCCGCTGCCCGAAGCGCTGAAGGCGATCGGCACCAAGCTGGTGATGACGGTGGGCGGCGCCTCCGGTCCGCTGTTCGGCACCTTGTTCATGGCGCTCGGCAAGGAGATTTCGGCGGAGCCCGATCGCGCCAATCTTACGGCGGCTTTCGGCAAGGCAATCGAAGCAGTGGCTGCGCGCGGCAAGTCGCAGGTTGGACAAAAAACCATGCTCGACGTTCTGCAGCCTGTGCATGACGCATTGCTGCGGGGAAAGACGGCGCCGGAAATCGCCGATATCGCCGACGCGGCGGCCGAGGCGACCGTGCCGATGAAAGCCCTGCGCGGCCGCGCGTCGTTCCTCGGCGATCGTTCGATCGGCCACATGGATGCCGGCGCACGTTCGACCGCGCTTCTGGTGCGCACGATCGTCGAGACGCTGGAAGGTCAGCCATGAGCAATGTCGGCATCGTCATCGTTTCGCATTCGCCGCTGGTTGCCGAGGGCACGGCCGACATGGTGCGGCAGATGGTGGGCGACGAAGTGCCGCTTGCATGGTGCGGCGGAAACGGCCATGGCGGGCTTGGCACCAATGTCGAGGCGATCATGGGCGCCATCGACAAGGCCTGGTCGGAAGCCGGTGTCGCCATTCTGGTCGATCTCGGCGGCGCCGAGACCAACTCGGAAATGGCGGTGGAGATGATCGGCGAGCCACGGTCGCACAAGATCATCGTCTGCAACGCGCCGATCGTCGAAGGCGCGGTGATGGCGGCGACCGAGGCCTCCGGCGGCGCCTCGCTGCGGGAAGTGGTGGCGACGGCACACGAATTGTCGCCGTCGTGAACGAACGGGAATTTTGAAAGACATGTCCGCATCCGCCGAAGCGACCGTTGTGATCACCCACGAGGTGGGCCTGCACGCGCGTCCTTCGGTGAAGTTCACCAAGCTGGCCAAGACTTTTGTGGCCGAGGTGGAAGTCGCGCTTGCCGCCAACGGGCCATGGTTCGACGCCAAGAGCATCGTCAAGGTGATGGCGGCCAAGGCGCCGAAGGGCACAGTGCTGCACATCAGGGCCAGCGGCGACGGCGCCAATGATGCCGTCGACGCGCTGGTCGAACTGGTGCGGCGCGATTTCGACGAAGGCGCGGACCATGTCCGAACCGCTTAGGTTGCAAGGCATTTCGGCCTCGGCCGGTTATGCCGAGGGGCCGCTGTTCGACCTCGACCGGATTGCCGCATCCTATGTCGGCAAAGAAACAGCCGACGACGAGAAGGCCGCGCTCGAAACCGCAATCGCCACCGCGACGGGCCGTCTCACCGTATTGATTGAGATGGCCGTGGGCGATGCCGCCGACATTCTCGAGTTCCAGATCGCCATGCTGGGGGATAATGCGCTGAGCAGCCCGGCCTTTGCCGCGATCCGCACCGGCCTGCCAGCCGACAAGGCGTGGCGGCAGGCGCTCGATGCCGAAATCGCCGGCTACGATGCTTCCGACCAGGATTACTTTCGCGCACGTGCCGCCGACATACGCGATATCAGGGATCAGGTGCTGCGGGCCCTGTCCGAGGATGGCGACTTCCAGGCACCGGCTGGCGCCATCCTCTATGGCGAGGACATCGCGCCGACGCGCTTCCTTGAAACCGACTGGAGCAGCGGCGGCGGTATCGCGCTGAAGGCGGGCAGTACGGCGAGCCACGTCGCCATGCTGGCGCGCTCGCGCGGCGTCCCCATGGTTGTGGGTCTTGGCGGCTCATCGGCCAATCTTGCCGGCACCGCCCTGCTCGACGCCGAACATGGCGGCATCGTGCTGTCGCCCTCCAAGGCCGAAATCGCTGCCTTTCGCCAATCCTCCTCATCATTCTTGGCGCGCCGCGATCGGGCTGGAGCGTTCCTGGCGCGGCCGGCGGTGACCAAGGCCGGCACGCCGGTGCGTGTGCAGGTCAACATCGCCGATCCGTCCGATGTCGACGGCATCGACATCGCGACCTGCGACGGTGTCGGGTTGATGCGCACCGAATTCCTGTTCGGCAAGACATTGCCCGACGAAGAGACGCAGTATCGCGCCTATCGCAAGGTGCTGGAGTGGGCCGGCGACAAACCGGTGACGATCCGCACCGTCGATGCCGGCGGCGACAAGCCGGTGCCCGGCTTCACCGTCGAGGAGACCAATCCGTTCCTCGGCCTGCGCGGCATCAGGCTGTCGCTGGCAAGACCGGAGGTGTTTCGTGTACAGATCCGGGCACTGCTGCGCGCTGCCGTCCACGGCAGTCTGAAAGTGATGTTTCCGATGATCGCCGTTGTAGAGGAATACAGGCAGGCAGCGGCGATGTTCGCCGAGGAGCAGACAGTGCTCGCCGCGCGCGGCATCGCGCATAGAATGCCGCCACTTGGCATCATGGTCGAGGTGCCATCGGTGGCAATCGTGCCGGAAGCCTTTGCTGACGCCGCCTTCTTCTCGATCGGCTCCAATGACCTCACCCAGTATGTCATGGCGGCCGCCCGCGACAACGCTGCCGTGGCGCATCTCAATTCGGTCCGTCATCCGGCCGTGCTGCGGCTGATCGCAGCCGTGACCGCGTACGGCGAGCGTGAAAAAATCCCGGTCAGCCTGTGCGGCGATGCCGGCGGCGATCCTGCCTCGATCCCGTCACTGCTCGAGGCCGGCCTGCGCGATCTTTCCGTCGCGCCGGCGCAACTCGCCATGGCCAAGGCGGCCATCGCGGACGTTTCTGTCTAGGCGCGGCCGGCATGGTCGACATCAAACCCGAACCCGGTTCCGAAGAGGCGATCCGCGCCTACAAGACGATCCTGTCGCACGTCATCGACCAGCGCCCGTCCGGCATGCGCCAGCGCCTCGCCGATGCGCTCGGCAAACACCGAAGCTTCGTCACGCAGATTTCGAGCCCCGCCTATTCGATCCCGATTCCGTCAAAACATTTGCCGGCTATATTTTCGGTGTGCCATTTCAGCCCGGCCGAACGTGACCAGTTTCTCGCCGCCTATCACCAGGCGCATCCAGGCAAGATGTCGATTGCATCAGGCATGCGAAAGACGCGGCATGTCTCGCTGATCGTGCCGGATTTCGGCGACGACAAACAGAACGCCGCGCTCGACAAAGCGGTGAACGACTTCATCCAGAAGATCACCAGCATAACCGGCAAGGGTGGCTGACCCTTTGGAGTTTGTACGCAATTCCGGACGGAAAACCGTTACACACCTTTCCTGGAATTGCTTCGATGTCAGGCCTATTTCGGGAGGAGACGGCCGTGAAGAAATTTATGAACTCGGTAGACACGGTGCTGACCGAGAGCCTCGACGGTTTCGTGGCTGCCCATGCCGACATCCTCGTGCTTGGCGACGAGCACAAATTCATCCGCCGCAAGACCTTGCGGCCGGGCAAGGTGGCGCTGATCTCCGGCGGCGGCTCCGGTCACGAGCCGCTGCATGGCGGCTTTGTTGGCCACGGCATGCTGGATGCCGCCTGCCCCGGCCAGGTGTTCACCTCGCCGACGCCGGACCAGATGCTGGCAGCGGCGGAAGCCGTCGACACCGGGGCCGGCAGCCTGTTCATCGTCAAGAACTATGAGGGCGACGTGATGAATTTCGACATGGCGGCCGAGATGTCAGAAGGCGTCCAGCAGATTGTGACCAATGACGATGTCGCCGTCGAAAATTCTTCCTATACGACGGGCCGGCGCGGCGTCGCCGGAACGCTGGTGGTGGAAAAGATCGTCGGCGCGGCGGCAGAACATGGCCTGGCGCTGGCGCCTTTGAAGGCGCTGGGCGACCGCGTCAACACGGCTACCCGCTCGATGGGCGTGGCGCTGACCAGTTGTACCGTGCCGGCGGCGGGCAAGCCGACTTTCGACATCGGCGACGGCGAGATGGAGTTCGGCGTCGGCATCCATGGCGAGCCCGGCCGCCGACGCGACACGTTGAAAAGCGCCGATGCTATCGCGCAGGAGATCTGCGCCGCGATCCTGGGCGATCTCGGCGACAAGGCAAAAGGCCCGGCACTGCTGTTCGTCAATGGCTTCGGCGGCACGCCGCTGATGGAACTCTATCTGATGTACAACAGCGCGCGGGCGATTTTCGAGAAACATGGCGTGACGGTGACCCGTTCACTGGTCGGCTCCTATGTCACCTCGCTCGACATGGCCGGCTGCTCGATCACGCTGACCATGCTCGACGGGGAGACGACCGCATTCTGGGACGCGCCGGTACACACGGCGGCGCTACGCTGGGGCATGTAAAGCTGGCTTACGCACGGCTTTTCTGTAACCATCCCAGACAATCCCTTATCCGAAACATTGTCCGGGTTGATGCTGCCATCTCTCACTGCCGCCGAAGAAAGATTGCTGCTGCGCTCTGCCGATCCCGAGGCGGCGCCAGTCGGGGAAGATTTGTCGGCAAAGACCTTGTCGGCGCTGCTCGACAATGCCGAATTTCACGGCATCCTGCCGATCATGCTGCGCAAGCTGCAGGAGAGCGGCGACGCGCAGCTGCCGAGGGACGCAGGGCTGCGGGACAGACTGGAAGATCTGCGCCAGAAAGCAACGATCGCCACCGGGCAGTCGATGCTGCTGCAGTACCATGGCGACCGCATCATGAAGGGACTGGCCGCGGACAATGTTCCGGCGCGGATCGTCAAGGGGCCGGTCTTCGCGCGAAAACTCTACCGCAACGTCGCCGACAGGCCGTTCACCGACATCGACATCCTCGTCGAGCCGGCTAACCTGGCGCGGGCAAACCGGGTGATCGCGGCATGCGGCTTCGAGCTTGGCAGCAACGAGGCCGAATCCTACGAACTGCAGGAGTTCAAATGGCTCGAAAAGGAGAATTGGAGCCTGCTGGTCGAGCTGCATGGTGACCTCGTGCATGACACCGGCATGCGGCGGCGCCTGTCGCTGGGGTTCCGGGAGTTGCGCGCCATCGACGGCGAGGCGACAGATACGCCCGCGGCACTTCTGACGATCGCCATCGTGCACGCCGCCGGCGGCCACAAATTCCACCGGCTGCAGCTTTGCATCGACGTGCTGCAAGGCGTGCGGGCGCTGCAGTCACCCGAAGCGGAAGCACGCCTGTTCGACGCTGCCCGCATGACCGGCATCGAGCTCGAACTGGCTGTTGTGCTCAATGTGACCGGCCAATTGTTCGAGGAGAGCCGCGCACTTGAGCTCGCCGGCCGGATCAAGCCCGATCTCTCGATACGGCTGGCCAGACGGTTGATCACCACGAACACGCTGCTCGGCGTCAATTCCAGGGACAAGCTTGGTTCGCGCCTGCGCCGCGACGCCTTCCGGTGGATCCAGAGATTGGCCAAGGCCAGGCCGCAGGTTGCATGACTTGACTTCAATCCAGAGCGGCGCGGATCAGCGCCGCCGCGTCGGCCGGGCGCGCGCCCACCTCCAACCGGAATGTCGGCACCGAATTGACCAGCCCGGCGATGGTCGCCAACCTGCGTTTTTGCATCGGCAGCAGTCCCGTCATGCCCGTGCGGACATTGTCCACTGCCAGCGCCACCATTGCGTCGGTCCTGGCCATGGCGACGAGCCGTGTCTGGCTGTCGGCGGAGCGTGCCAGGTGCAGAAGGGCCGCCACCGGCCGGGCGGACGCGTTTTCGACCCGCATGATCCCTGCCAGCTTTTCAAGCGAGACGGGCTGCTCGCCGTTGCGATCCCAGGTCTGGCCAAGGCATGGAGCCACCCGCGGGATCATCTGCGCAGTCTTCTGATGGATCTTGGCGGCGCGCGGCAAACCCCAGGCCACGACCTTGCCCGAAGCGACATTCACGATCATGGCATCGTCGGAGCAGAGGCCAAAGCCTTGTGTTGCCAGCGCCAGCGACGTCGTGGTCTTGCCGGTGCCGCTCGGGGCATGGATCAGCACCACCGCGTCGCTGTCCGGCAACGTCAGGCCCGCGGTGTGCAGCATATGCTGGCGACCGGCGTCGAGCGCGGCGTCGAGGACCAGCATCGACGGCGTCCAGGCGGCTTTCGCACCGGGGCGGACCCGGAGTTCGGCCGAACCCTCCCTGCCATTGATCGCAACGGTCTGACGCCCGGGAAAGACGAGATGGATGGTGCCGCCGTCCTCGATCATCCGGCAGGAGCCATCCTCCGGTACATCGCCATCGAAGACGAGCGATCCGTGGGGTGTCTCGTCCAGGGTCTCTGTTTCGGTGATGCCAAGACGAAAGTCCGGCTCGACCGGTTCCGCGATACGCAAGCCGGCCAGCATCCTGTCGAAATCCCGCCATAGCTCGGGGCGCTCGGCTGATATGCCGAGGATCTGGCCGTTGAGGCCATAGCACGCTGAAGGTCTGGTCAAGCGGGGCGCACCTTTGTGGCATCGGCATGGTGACGGTAGATCTCGACCATGCCGGGAAGGCTGTCGCTGACCACCGGCCTGCCATCGAGGCAGACCCAGCAATGCGCCGACATGCGTGGCGCCTGCATCGACTTCGGGTCGACGCCGAAGCGCAGGTCCGGGTCGAAACCAGCAAGGCGCAGGAAACGATGACCGAGCAGCCCCTCTCTCAGGCACCTGCGGTCGCGCATCAGCCAGGGATGACGCACGGTGCGGTTGAGGGCGGCGACGATGTAGGGGGACGGCAAGCCGCGATAGGGCGTCGACGAGGTGAGTGGCGCCCATTTGAGCACGTCCTCGAAGCTGCGGTTGGCGACCAGGACCGGCATCAGCCGCGCGCTTGCCCAGAGATGGCAGCGAAACAAAGCGCGCAGGAGAGGACCGTCGGCCATCAGGCGATACCTTTAGCCATCAAGCACCTGGCGTGGCGAGGATACCTTCCGAGACCAGATCCGTGGCCAGTGCCGCGATGTCCTGGTCGAGCGTGCCCTTGTCGACCTCGAACTCCTCGCAAAGCAGGTCGACGATCTGGTCGAGGTTGCGCGCGCCGTCCACCTTGTCGAGAAAGGCTTCGGTCGTGCCGTTGCACGTGTAAAGCTGGCCGCTGCGCGCCAAAAGCACGACGGCGCCATCGCCGACATGCTGGACCGAAGCGTCTTCCGCCAACCGCAGAACCGTTCCAGAGGCAATTTCCATCACGAACCCCACCAAGCCATGCAAAACCCGGAATTCAGATAGCGCGGTGAGGGAACGCTGTCTATCAGCCGATCATGGGACCGGCGGCAGGCTCGTGCGGCGATGCGTTCCGATACGCCCTCGCCAAGTCGCGAAAAACAGCACGGCTGGCTGTTCCCAGCAGGAATCGTCCCAGAAATAGTCGTCAGCGCGAGGAGGCAAGCAACTGAGCGGGTCGGCTGGGCCGTTGCTTTTCTTCCCTAGAGTAAGGTAAAACCTGCCTGGGTGTTGGGGAGATAGCGTATGCGTTACAATTGGGAACGGGCTCCGACGAGCTTCGAACGTCACAGAAAAGCGCTGGCGACAGCTATTTTGATCGCTGGCGGCATTGGCCTCATGCTTGTGGCCCTGCCGATCTAGACAAGCTGCAGATCGAACCGATGCTGGCTGTCAGGGCGCCTGGCGTGACCCTGTCAGCGCGGCTGCCCGGTGACGGCAAGGAAGCAGCGATCGCGCCCCTCGAAACCTTGGCTGAACCGCTGCACCAGCACGACAATCACCGCCGGCTTGCCGGCCGGGGTGAATTCGTAGGATTCCGACAGGCTGTAGGGTCGGGCCGTTTATCGAGCCCGGCACAGCCTGTCTTCGTGCTACCCCTGCCCTTGCAGCGTCAGCCGAAAGCCGAGCGCCTTGCCGGATGTAACGCCTTTTAGCGTCGCATCGAAACTTGCCGAACAATCACTCGTCCTGGCGTGCATTTGCGGCCAGGGTTAGAGCGCGCTATCTGGAGGGAAGAAAATCATTCCTGGGGAGGGAACGGATGGCTTCACGCTATCACGAAGTCTATGACGGCTGGAAACGCGACCCGGAACAGTTCTGGGCGGACGCGGCCGGCGCCATCGACTGGTATTCGCCCTGGAACAAGGTGTTCGATACCACGGCCGGTGTCTATGGCCGCTGGTTTACCGGCGCCACCTGCAACACCTGCTACAATGCCATCGACCGCCACGTCGCCGGCGGGCGCGCCGACCAGATCGCGCTGATCCATGACAGCGCCATCACCGGAGCGGTCAGGAAATTCACCTATGCCGAACTCAAGCGCGAGGTGGTTGCACTCACCTCGGTGCTGAAGAACCGCGGCATTCGCAAGGGCGACCGCGTCATCATCTACATGCCGATGGTGGCCGAGGCCGCCATCGCCATGCTGGCTTGCGCCCGCATCGGCGCCGTGCATTCGGTGGTCTTCGGCGGCTTTGCCTCGCATGAGCTTGCCACCCGCATCGACGACGCCAAGCCGAAGCTGATCATTTCCGCATCCTGCGGCCTGGAGCCGGGCCGCGTCGTTGCCTACAAGCCACTGCTCGACAAGGCGATCGAGATCTCCCGGCACAAGCCGGACGCTTGCCTGATCCTGCAGCGCGACCAGTTGCGCTGTGACCTCAAGGAGCATTTCGACATCGACTACGCCGATGCCGTCGCCCGCGAACGGGCAGCCGGCGCCAATGTCGATTGCGTGCCGGTGCTTGCCACCGATCCGCTCTACATCATCTACACATCGGGTACGACCGGGCAGCCCAAGGGCATCGTGCGTGACAATGGTGGCCATATGGTCGCGCTGAAATGGACGATGGAAAACGAGTTCGGCGTCAAGCCGGGCGAGGTGTTCTGGGCGGCATCCGATGTCGGCTGGGTGGTCGGCCATTCCTACATCGTCTACGGGCCGCTGCTGCATGGCTGCACCAGCATCCTGTTCGAGGGCAAGCCTGTTGGCACGCCCGATGCCGGCACCTACTGGCGGGTGATATCGGAGCATGGCGTCGTCGCCCTGTTCACCGCACCGACCGCGTTCCGCGCCATCAAGGGGCAGGACCCGCAAGGCGAGTTCATCCCGAAATACGATCTGTCGAGATTCCGCACGCTGTTCCTCGCCGGCGAGCGCGCCGACCCGGAAACCATCAAATGGGCGGAGCAGAAGCTTGATGTGCCGGTGGTCGACCATTGGTGGCAGACAGAGACCGGCTCGCCGATGACGATCAATCCCGCCGGCCTTGGCCTGCTACCGGTGAAATACGGCTCGCCCGGCGTGCCGATGCCCGGCTACGACATCCGCGTGCTCGACGATGCCGGCCACGAAGTGCCGCGCGGCGCGCTGGGCAATGTGGTGGTCAAGCTGCCGCTGCCGGCCGGCTGCCTGCCGACGCTATGGAATGCCGATGCGCGGTTCCGCCAAGCCTATCTCGACGAGTTCCCCGGCTTCTACAAAACGGCGGATGCCGGCATGGTCGACGAGGACGGCTATCTCTACGTCATGGCCCGCACCGACGACATCATCAATGTCGCCGGGCACCGGCTGTCGACCGGCGCCATGGAGGAGGTGCTTTCAGCCCATCCCGATGTCGCCGAATGCGCGGTCATCGGCATTGCCGACGCCATGAAGGGCCAGGTTCCGCTTGGCTTCGTGGTGCTGAATGCGGGTGTAACGCGCGACGTCGGCCTGATCGAGAACGAAGTGGTCGGCCTGGTGCGCGAACGCATCGGCCCGGTCGCCGCCTTCAAGATGGTGGTGACGATCAAGCGCCTGCCCAAGACGCGGTCGGGCAAGATCCTGCGCGGCACCATGCAGAAGATCGCCGACAAGGAAGAATGGGCCATGCCGGCGACGATCGACGATCCGATCATCCTCGACGAGATCACCGCGGCCCTGAAGGAGCGCGGAATCGGCCTTTGAGCCGCTGAAGGATTTGGCTTGCCGAGGCGGCTTTTCGGATCGACGAGCAATCTTTTATTGTGCAACGCAGCAATGCACCCTACAGTCTTTCGCGGGGGGCCATCGACAAGGTCGCATGGCTCAGCAGAAGATTACATTTGGCGGCGTCGACATCCTGCGGTTTCTCGCCGCCGTCATGGTCATGGTCTACCACTATGGCTTCTGGGTGTGGGCGTATCCGGACGGCGTTTCGGCGCGCGCCACGGGCGGCGTTCCTCCGCAGCCGGCAATAGGCGCCTGGGTCGAATCCGGCTGGGTCGGCGTCCAGATTTTCTTCGTCATCAGCGGCTTCGTCATCGCCTTCAGCGCCGAAAGGTCGACGCCCTTACGGTTTTTCGAAGCAAGGGTGAAACGGCTGGCGCCGGCGGTGTGGATCTGTGCACCGGTCACCGCTGTCGTGCTTTTGATCGTCGGCCTCAGCTGGCCGACAGATGCCGTCATTAGGCTCGTCCGCACCGGCCTGTTCGCCCCCTACGCGCCATGGGTGGACAGCGTCTACTGGACGCTCGGCATCGAGATCGCCTTCTATGCCATCGTCTGGGTCCTGCTTAGGCTCGGCCGCTTCAATCAGATGGAAATGGTGGCCATCGTCATCGGCCTGATGAGCACGCTGTTCTGGTGCCTGTACTACCCGCTCGACTGGGCCGACCTTGCCGAAACACGCACGCTCGACCTGCTTCTGGTGCATCACGGTGTTTTCTTCGCGACCGGCGTCATGCTGTGGCTGATGCGCTTCAAGGCGATGACGGCCGCTCGCCTTGCCTTCTGCGCCCTGTTCCTGGGCGGCGGCGTGCTGCAGATCGCCAGTTCGGTCGACGTTCATATCCTGAAGGTGGGGCGAGAGATGCCGTTCGCGCCGCCGATCCTGATCTTCCTCATCGCCATTGCCTTGATGGCGTGGTCGCTGCGGCTCGACCTGTCCTGGAGCGGCTGGCGCCGGATCGGCCTGATGACCTATCCGCTCTACCTTCTCCACGATGTCGTCGGCGCGGCCCTGCTCGGCGTCCTGGTCCGCGCTGGGCTGCCGCATCTCGTCTCGA
Source organism: Mesorhizobium sp. M7D.F.Ca.US.004.01.2.1 (assembly GCF_003997785.1). Taxonomy (NCBI): domain Bacteria; kingdom Pseudomonadati; phylum Pseudomonadota; class Alphaproteobacteria; order Hyphomicrobiales; family Phyllobacteriaceae; genus Mesorhizobium; species Mesorhizobium sp. M7D.F.Ca.US.004.01.2.1. The sequence goes on from NZ_RZRQ01000042.1 coordinate 25,349, forward strand.
TGGTGGTCGTCGGCGCGACGATGATCGCGGCAAGCTGGCTGGTGGCGACCGAGGCCGAGCCACGCATCCGGCTGCTGCTCGACCACACCATTTTCCGCTATCGGCTCAAGGCCGCGTAGCCGCGCCTTGTTGACCAAATGGGGGTTAATCAGTGGGCACTTCGGTGCCCAGTTTGCGCAGGAGCTGTACTGCCCAGCCGCAAGGTTCCGAGGCCTGGATCGTGGGCCAGTTTGAAATTCAGCCGGAGGACGTCGATGGTTCGCGGCCGGTACAAAAAGCAAGGGACTGATTGATGCTGATTGTCAGGATGGCGGAACTGGAAATCGATCCTGACCAGATCGACAGCTATAAAAACCTGCTTGCCGAAGAGATCGAGGCCTCCGTGCGAATCGAGCCGGGTGTGCTTTTCCTTCATGCCTTGTCGGAAAAAGACGCCCCTGAAAAGGTCCGCGTGATCGAATGCTACGCTGATCAGGCGGCCTACGAAATCCATCTGACCACCCCGCATTTTCTCAAATACAAGACGCAAACGGCGCATATGGTGCGGTCACTTCGGCTCATCGAAACCGACCCGATCACGCTGGCAGCGAAGCCCGGTCAGATCTCAAACTGACCCACCACCGAGACCGGCTCGACATCGCCGTTCATCCAGAGCGGTGGACTCCGTCTCAACGCGATGCGTTTTCGAAAGGACCTGTTTGGGCAATGGCCGATATCAGACCGGCGCCTTGCCGCGCACTTCCGACTTTTCCAGATAATAGCTCGAGTATTTGTCGAAGAATTTCTCGGAGCCGCCGAACGATCCGTACTTGGCCAGCTTCTTCAGATCGACCTTGTTCAGCACCGCGCCGACGATCTTGTTGGCGACATAGGGTTCGGATTCCAGCATCGACCTGACCATCGCGCGCGGCGTGCGTCCCCATTCGGTGACCAGCACAAAACCGTCGACCAGTGGTGCGAAGGCCTTGGCGTCGACCACCGGTCCGAGTGGCGGCAGATCGACGACGATGTATTCGAACGTCTCCTTGGCATTCTCGATGAAGCGCCGCATGCCGGCCGAGGAGAGAAGTTCGCTGGTATGCGAGAAGTGGCCGCGCAGCACCGCCGGGATGATCGCCAGCTTCGTCTGCCGGTCGATCTTGCCGACGGACTGCCAGGTCTGGCCGTTGACCACCGCTTCCATCAAGCCTTGCTCGGCTTCCATGCCAAGGCCGCGGCTGAGGCCGGGGTTGCGCAGATCACCGTCGATCAGCAGCGTCTTGGCGCCGTTGGCGGCAAGCAGGCCGGCGAGATTGGCCGCGACCGTCGACTTGCCCTCGCCGGGAAGCACCGAGATGATGCCGATAACACGGCTGCCTTGCCCCTCCAACACGACGTCGAAGGCGATCTTGGCGCTGCGCAGCGTTTCGGAGAACATCGAGGCAGGCGAATCGATGCTGACCCGCATGCGCGCCCGTTTTTCCGCGGCCGACAGCGATTGGGCGGTCTTCGCATCCACCTGGGTCTCGCC
>NZ_RZRQ01000430.1:0-4105 GCF_003997785.1 Mesorhizobium sp. M7D.F.Ca.US.004.01.2.1
CCTGTGTCGGTGCAACGCGCGACGAGGTCGATGCGGTCATCCAGGATTACAAGTCGATCGGCATCAACCGGTTCGTGGCGCTGCGCGGCGACCCGGCTTCCGGCGTCGGCGAACCCTATCGACCGCATCCCGGTGGCTACGAGAATGGCGCGGAACTGGTCGCCGGGCTTAAGGCAATCGCGGATTTCGACATCTCCGTCGCGGCTTATCCGGAAAAGCATCCGCAAAGCCCCGATTTCGCCACCGACATCGAGATGCTGAAACGCAAGGTCGACAATGGTGCGACGCGCGCCATCACCCAGTTCTTCTTCGACAATGATCTCTACGAGCGCTATGTCGAGCGCGTCCGCCGCGCCGGCATCTACATCCCCATCGTGCCGGGTATCCAGCCGGTTCACAGTTTCAGGCAGGTCGCGAACTTTTCCGCGAGGGCGGGCGCGCATGTGCCTGGCTGGCTGGCGGAGCGGTTCGAGGGCCTTGACCGGGACCCGCAGACGCATGCGCTGGTGGCCTCGGCGGTGGCGGCCGAACAGGTCATGGATCTGGTCGAGCGCGGTGTCGGCGATTTCCACTTCTACACCATGAACCGGGCCGATCTGGTCTTCGCCATTTGCCACATGATAGGCATTCGCTCGCATGATGCGGAGGCGGCGGGTTCGGCCGCGGCTTAGAGCATGATTCCGAAAAGTGGAATCCGGTTTTCGGAAAAGATCATGCTCGAACCATGAGAGCCTCGAAGAAGCGCCCAAGATACAAAAAGGCCGGGTAAAAACCCGGCCTTTTCAATGGTTTGGACTATGTGGTGCTGGTTCTTCCCCGTCTTGGCGGGTCAGGGAAGAAAGCCCATAATAAGGGCTCCGATGAAGGCGAACGCAGCACAGATCATCAATGCGTTGATAGGCCTCGTAAGTCCCATGACATAGCCTCCTCTTAAAGAGCTATGCCTGAGAGTCTAGGTTCATTTGTGCCACAGGCAAGCGGAAAATGTGCTGCATTGCGACGTAATTGCTAGATTTGCGACCCCACTTTTGCCGTTAGGCTTTGAAACTCCTAGGCAAAATCCAGCTTCAGACCTGTGAATAAATTATGGCGGCGGTGTGTCGTTACCATGTCATGGCAGCGCTACCGCTGCGAAAGTCGAATTCGACTTTCGCGATGCGGGGGCAATTAAGTGGTTAGAGCGTCCTTTGCGCGTCCAGTGGACGCGCGGCGCTCTAACGTCGACCAAGCAGCCGTCCGTCGATCGTGATGAGACCGAGCGCGATCAGCAACACGCCGCCGATTTCGAACAACTCTAGACGTTCGCCAAGGAAGAAAAAACCGAGCAGCATGGCGCTGGCCGGCACGATGAGCGTGACCAGCGAGGCGTTGGTGGCGCCGGCCGAGGCGACGAGGTTGAAATAGAGGATGTAGGCGAAGGCGGTGGACAGAAGCGCCAGCGCCAGCACCGCCGCCCAGACCGGCGGCGAGGCCGAGAACAGGCCCGATGGACCGTAGGTGAAGAGCACGATCAGGATCATGATGATGGTCGACGCCGTCAACTGTCCGGTGGCGATGACCGGCGAGGGCACACCCTTGAAACGGCGGGCGACCATCAGCGCAATGCCGTAGGACAGCGAGGCGCCGATCAGCGCGAATTTGGCCCAGACCGGGCCGCCGAGCCCGGCGAGCAGGCCGGGGCCGATCATGACAGCCGTGCCGGCGATGCCGAGCGCAATGCCGGCCAGCTTGTTCCAGGAGAGTTTTTCGTCCGATGTCAGCGCGTTGGCGAGAATCAGCGTCCAGAACGGCGTCGTTGCGTTGAGCACCGAGGCGACGCCTGCGCCAAGCTCTGTCTGGCCGGCGAAGATCAGCGAGAAGGGCACGACGTTGTTGGTGAGCGCCAGCAGGAAGAAAAGGCCGGCATGCGGAAGAGCGAGGCGGAAGGACGGGCCACGCAGGCCGAGATAGATCTGCAGTGCAATCGCCGCGATGGCGACGCGAAACAGCACCAGCACCAGCGGGTGAAGTTCCGCCACCGCGATGCGGGCAAAGAAGAACGAGCCGCCCCAGATCGCACCGAGTAGCAGGAGCTGTCCCCAGTCCTTGAGCACCATCGGCCCGCGTGGTGCTGATGTCGCGGCTATTGCCATGTGAGTCGCCCTCCCAGACGGCCTGAATGCCAGTCAGTCAGGCAGAAGCCATATCGGGTTCGGCGACAAGGGCCACCCGAAACCTGATCGCTGGCAAACGTTGCTGGCAAAGACCTAGCGCCGCTGCGTCAGCGCCACGAGACACAGAATTGTTTTCATTAGCCGCTAGCATGGATTAATTGTGCGCAGCTCAGGTCAAGGATTCGTCCATGCAGCGATTCGAGAATGCCCGCGAGGCGGCACTGGCGCTTCGCCCGGACGATCCGGTCTATTGCTTCCGCCCGCAGGTGCTGATGGCGGATGCCAGGCAGTTCATGGGCATGTTCCCCGGCAAGACCGCTTATGCGGTCAAGACCAATGGCGAGCAGATCGTGCTGAAGACCCTGGTCGAGGCCGGCGTCAACGCTTTCGACGTCGCTTCGCCGGGCGAGTTCGCCGCCGTACGCGCGGTCTCTACCGATGCCGAGATGCTCTACATGCACCCGGTCAAGGCGCAGTCGGACATCAAGCTGGCGCTGGAGAAATACGCCATCCGCGTCATTTCGCTCGACCATGAGGACGAGATCACCAAGCTGACACGGGTGGTGCGGGCTCTCGACATCGATCCGGGCTCGATCAGCGTGTTCGTGCGCATCCAGACGAAAGGATCGGCCGCCTACGAACTGTCGAAGAAGTTCGGCGCAGGGCCGGCCTATGCCGTCGAACTGGCCGAGCGGCTGAACCGCACCGGCTACAAGGTTGGCCTGTGTTTCCATGTCGGCAGCCAGATCGAGGATCCCGACACCTATGAGCGGGCGCTGGCCTCCGCCGACTGGGTGCGCAACCGGCTGACCTTCGATATTGCCGGGCTCGATGTCGGCGGCGGTTTCCCCGCCGAATACGGCCACGACCCCAATCGCAAGCAGATCGAGATGCCGTCGCTCGGCCAGATCATGTCGCGGCTGTCGGGCGATCTGAAAGAATATCAGTTCGACCAGATGCCGCTGGTGGCCGAGCCCGGCCGGGTGATCGTGGCGCGCTGCCTGTCGCTGATCGTGCGGGTGCTGCTGCGCAAGGGCAAGCGGCTCTACATCAATGACGGCATCTGGGCGTCGCTGTCGGATTCATGGACCGGCAAGATCACGTTGCCGGCGCGTTTCATTCCCGATCCGGCGATCCGCTCGCGCAATGGCGAGGAGAAGAACATCGTGCCGTTCAAGGTCTGCGGTGCGACCTGCGATTCCGTCGACATCCTGTCGCGGCCGTTCTGGCTGCCGGAAACCGTCGACACCGGCGACTGGATCGAGATCGGCCATATCGGCGCCTACTCGCTGTCGCTGAGGACCCGCTTCAACGGCTTCTACCCCGACACCTTCGTCGAGGTGACGACACCCTTCGACGAGGGCGACGCGCCGCAGGGCTTTGCGAGCTTGGAGACGATGGCGGATTGAGGGGAATAGGTCAGTAAGGCAATAGGAGTGGCGGCAGTCACTGCTTCGGGCTAGTTTTTCCTACTGCCCTACTGCCCTACTACCCTACAATTTCCCCAACAGCTCCGGTGTCGGCCAGCCGTCCACCGCCAAACCTAACCGCATCTGTTCCTTGCGGATAGCCTCGCGGGTGTTGGTGCCGAGGATGCCATCGACGGTGCCGACATCGTAGCCCCTGGCTTCCAGCTTGGTCTGCAGCGCCTTCATCTGTTCGTTGTTGAGACCGGTCTCGGGAGTGCGCGGGTCGAACTGTTTTGCGCCCGCCAACCGGGCGGCGAGGTTGGCCGCGGTCAGCGCATAAGTGAACGACTGGTTCCACTCGAGATAGACGTCGAAATTGTCATAGGCGAGGAAGGCGGGGCCCTTGCGGCCCATCGGCAACGCAAGGCCGGCCTTGAGACCGTTGTCGATCAGCGGCGTGCCGTCGGGGTTGGTGACACCCCATTGCGCCCATTGCGACAGCGGCAGCTTGTTGGTGCGGCCGGTCTGGTCCCACGGTATGTC
>NZ_RZRQ01000431.1:0-4092 GCF_003997785.1 Mesorhizobium sp. M7D.F.Ca.US.004.01.2.1
GGCCAGGGTTTTGCTGCCTCGACCATGATGCTGCTCTCGGTGGTGATCGTCATCGTGCCGTGGGCCTATCTCGAATTCGGAGGCAGGAAGCGTGTCTGAGCAAGCCGTTTCCATTGCCGCCAACGCCAACAGGCTCGATGCGTCCGGGCCGCGCGGGCCGCGGCCGCGGCACACCTTCTCGCGCCGCAACATCTTCCTCTATGGCACGCTGATCGTGATGGCGGTCTACTACCTTCTGCCGCTCTACGTGATGGTCGTCACCTCGCTCAAGGGAATGCCCGAGATACGGCTCGGCAACATCTTTTCGCCGCCGCTCGAGATCACCTTCGAGCCGTGGGTCAAGGCGTGGTCGACGGCCTGCACCGGCCTCAACTGCGACGGGCTTTCGCGCGGCTTCTGGAATTCGGTGCGCATCACCGTGCCGTCGGTGCTGCTGTCGATCGCCATCGCCTCGGTGAACGGTTACGCGCTGGCCAATTGGCGCTTCAAGGGCGCCGATACGTTTTTCATCATCCTGATCGTCGGCGCCTTCATTCCCTACCAGGTGATGATCTATCCGATCGTCATCATCCTGCGCGAGATCGGCCTCTATGGCAGCCTCAGCGGCCTGGTGGTCGTCCATTCCATTTTCGGCATGCCGATCCTGACGCTGCTGTTCCGCAATTATTTCTCCTCGATGCCGGAGGAGCTGTTCCGGGCGGCGCGTGTCGACGGCGCGGGCTTCTGGGGCATCTTCCTGCGCATCATGATGCCGATGTCGCTGCCGATCTTCGTCGTCGCCATCATCCTGCAGGTGACCGGCATCTGGAACGACTTCCTGTTCGGCGTCGTCTACACCCGCCCCGACACCTATCCGATGACGGTGCAGCTCAACAACATCGTCAATTCGGTGCAAGGCGTGAAGGAGTACAACGTCAATATGGCCGCCACCATCCTGACCGGGCTTGTGCCGCTCATCGTCTACTTCATTTCCGGCAAGCTTTTCGTGCGCGGCATAGCCGCCGGCGCGGTGAAAGGGTGATGGCGATGACGGCAGCCAACGGCACCAGTGTTTCGATCCAGGATCTGTCGCTCAATTTCGGCGCGGTGACCGTCCTGGAGACACTCAACCTCGATGTCGCCAATGGCGAGTTCATCGTGCTGCTCGGGCCGTCCGGCTGCGGCAAGTCGACCTTGCTCAACTGCATCGCCGGCCTGCTCGACGTCTCCGAAGGCCGCATCTTCATCAAGGGCAAGAACGTCACCTGGGAAGAGCCCAAGGACCGCGGCATCGGCATGGTGTTCCAGTCCTATGCGCTCTACCCGCAAATGACGGTGGAGAAGAACCTGTCCTTTGGCCTGCGTGTCGCCGGCACGCCAAAAGAAGAGATCGCCAAGCGGATCGCGCGGGCGGCCGAAATCCTGCAGATCGAGCCATTGCTGCAGCGCAAACCGGCAGCACTTTCCGGCGGACAGCGCCAGCGCGTGGCGATCGGACGGGCGCTGGTGCGCGATGTCGACGTGTTCCTGTTCGACGAGCCGCTGTCCAATCTCGATGCCAAGCTGCGCGCCGAACTGCGCGTCGAGATCAAGCTGCTGCATCGCAAGCTGCAGAACACCATGATCTACGTCACGCACGATCAGATCGAGGCGATGACGCTGGCCGATCGCATCGCGGTGATGAAGGGCGGCGTCATCCAGCAGCTCGATGCGCCGCAGACCATCTATAACAGGCCGGTCAACCGCTTCGTCGCCGGCTTCCTTGGCTCACCCGCGATGAATTTCATCGATGGCGAGCTGCAGGCCGGCGCTGGCCCGGTGTTCAAGACCGATGGTGTTGCGGTGCCGCTTGACCGTTATGGTTTCGAGGGCAGCGATAGCCCCACCGGCGCTTGCGTACTGGGCATCCGGCCAGAACATATTGCCTTCGGCGAAGCGGCGAGGTCGATGCCCTTTGTCGCTGACGGGGCTGTCGAGATTGTCGAGCCGATGGGCTCGGACACGCTGGTGTGGACGAAACTCGGCGGCCACAATCTTTCCTTCCGCGTCGAGGCGGAAAGGACGCTTCGCAACGGCGATCCGATCCGGATCGGCTTCGATCCGGCACGCGCTTCGCTGTTCGATGCCGCCACCGGCAACCGCTTATAACTCCCAAGCCCAAAAGAAACGGACAGAGACGATGAACTGGTCATTCCAACTTTACAGCGCCCGCAATTTCCTGCCCTGGGAAGGGGTGCTCGCCACGCTCGGCAAGCTCGGCTATACGCAAGTCGAGGGCTTCGGCGGCGTCTATGACGATCCCAAGGCCTTTCGCACCGAACTCGACAAGAACGGGCTCGCCATGCCGACGGGGCATTTCTCGATCGACGCGCTCGAGAACGATTTCGACGGCGTGCGCAAAATTGCCGACGCACTTGGCATCACGCTGCTCATCTGTCCTTTCCTGATGCCCGACCAGCGGCCATCCGATGCGGCCGGCTGGCGTGGCTTTGCCGGGCGCCTGGCCAAAGTCGGCGACGCCGCGAAAAAGGCCGGCTACGGCTTTGCCTGGCACAACCATGATTTCGAGTTCAAGAAACTCGCCGATGGCTCGGTGCCGCAGGATCATATCCTGTCGTCTGCGCCCGAGATCGGCTGGGAGATGGATGTCGCCTGGGTGATACGCGGCGGCGTCGATCCGCTGCCGTGGATTGAGAAGCACGGCAAGCGGATCAGCGCGGTTCACGTCAAGGACATGGCCAAGCCCGGTGAGGGGCTGGACGAGGATGGCTGGTCGGATGTCGGCCATGGCACCATCGACTGGGCCGGCCTGATCAAGGTGCTGCGCGACAAGAGTGCTGCCCAGTACTACGTCATGGAACAGGACAATCCCAACGACATCGAGCGCTTCGCCCGCCGCTCGATCGCAGCCGTCAAGACCTACTAGGAGCAATCAGCATGGCAAAGAAACTTGGCATCGGCGTCATCGGCTGCGGCAACATCTCGAAAGCATATTTTTCGCTGGCGCCGCTGTTTCGCGGCATCGAGATGCGTGCCTGCGCCGACATCAACATGGAGGCGGCCAAGGCGCGGGCGAAGGAGTTCAAGCTGCGCGCCGAGACCGTCGAGGGACTTCTGAAGGCCGACGATATCGACATCATCGTCAATCTTACCATTCCGGCGGTGCACTACGAAGTATCGAAGCAGGTGCTCGACGCCGGCAAGCACGTCTATTCGGAAAAGCCGTTCGTGCTGTCGGTCAAGGAAGGGCTCGACCTGAAGAAACGCGCCGAGGCGAAAGGGCTGCGCATCGGCTCGGCGCCTGACACCTTCCTGGGCGGCGCGCATCAGCTGGTCCGCGACCTGATCGACACCGGCAAGCTCGGCAAGATCACCAGCGGCACCTGCCATGTGATGAGCCACGGCATGGAGCACTGGCACCCCAACCCGGACTTCTTCTTCCAGCCGGGCGCGGGTCCGGTGCTCGACATCGGACCGTACTATATCACCAATCTGATCCAGTTGATCGGGCCGGTGAAGCAGGTCGCGGCCTTCGCGACGACACCGGCCAAGGAACGGACGATTTCATCAAAACCGCGCGCCGGAGAAAAGATTCCGGTCGCGACACCCACAACCATCCATGGCCTGCTGGAGTTCGAGAATGGCGCCGTAGTCACGCTCAACACCAGCTGGGACGTCTGGACCCATGGTCACGCGCCGATGGAACTCTATGGCGAGACGGGCACGGTGTTCGTGCCGGATCCGAATTTCTTCGGCGGCGATGTGCGCTTCACGCAAGACAGCAAGCCGGTCAAGAAGCTGCCGAAATGGAAGCACCCGTTCGGTATCCCCAATGAAATGCATGGGCAAGGCATGATGGCCAACTACCGCACGTCAGGTCTCGCCGACATGGCGGTGGCGATCGTGGAAGGCCGGCCGCACCGCTGCTCGATGGAACTGGCGCTTCACGCCGTCGATGTGATGACCGGCCTGCTGCGCTCCGGCGAAACCGGCAAGTTCGTCGCCATGCAGACCACCTGCGAACGGCCGGCCGCACTGGGCGTCAAGGAAGCCAAAGAGCTTTTGGCAAAGAAGAAGTAGGCGGCACACCTCAACCCTCTCCCCGTTCCGACG
>NZ_RZRQ01000432.1:0-4027 GCF_003997785.1 Mesorhizobium sp. M7D.F.Ca.US.004.01.2.1
GTCGTAAACCTTGACAATCTTGCGGGTGCCCGGATCCACAAGAACCGTCCGGTTGTCGATTACGACGTAGCGGTATTTGACATTGGGAACTTCATGAAGCTCGACTGTATCGGGGAGTGCTGTCCCGACATTGAGTTCCACGCCGGGAACCTTCAGCGATGCCAGGGGCTGCTTCTTCACATACTCATGGATGACGGTATCCTGTTCGGGCGTGATGACCACATCCTGAGCAGCAACGGCGCCAGCGCCGGCGAAAAGCAATAACGCGGCAGCGGCGCCCGTAAGACGTATTTTCATGATTTACTCCTTTGCAAAACTGCCCGGACGAATTCGTCGCCCGTCAGTCCAATCGAACTTTGGAGGACAGCAAACGTTCCCGGGATTGGGCTTCGGTCGGAGCCGGTTTGGGACTAAGGTCTGGTCACGGATAAGCGGAACCCGATGTGATCTGACCCTCTTCGCCCAATGAACAACCGAGCAAATCCCCACCGCTTAATGCCGGACCCTCCGCCACGATGGCAGAGCCGGTAAGGAGTATTGATCCTCGCGGCTGTGGTTGGCTTTTGCGCACTCGCCGGCTGGTGGATTATTTAACGAGCGCTGTCGTGAAGTCCTCCAATGAAAATAGGAAGACTCATAAGAGCGAGCCCGTCCACTGAAGGACTGTGCTCCTTGTTGGGTCCTTGTTGCGGCGACCCCTTCAACGGAGTTCGCTATGTCGAAACTCTTGCCGATCGAGAAACCCATGCATGTCAACAGAGCCACCCACGTTCGGCAAGTCGACAAAGCTCGACGTTGCGCTTATTGGCCGTCTCGGCCCGGGTCATAATTCCATGCACCAAGATCTGGTCAGGCTCTTCGGCTGCCGAACATGCGACGCCGTGGAAATCAATACCAGTGCGCCGCATCGTCCATTGTTGTTCCTCTAAAGTCTGGTGGCGGGCAGTGTGGACTTGCCGCTCCAAATGAGTAGATACGCCCGGCGCAATCCTCAGCGACGGCGCCCCGAAGCCAAACGATCCGGAGAACCGGCCAGCATCAGTTTCGAGAGAAGCTCCGGTCAATGATCCGCGCAAGTCTTTCCGAAAAAGCCTTGGCGTCCGCTGGCTTGTCGCCGTCAAGTACGCGGGCTTCGTCATAGAGCAGATGCGCCACATCCTCCTGGAAGGCGCGCTCCTCTTTGCCGAGTTTCGCCAAGGCTGCGATGCGCTTATGCCGCGGATTGATTTCCAGGACTGGCTTGGCGGTTCTGTCGAGGCGACCGGCGGCGTTGAGCAGCCGTTCGAACTGACGGTCGGGGCTATGCTCCGGAGCGACCAGGCAGACCGCGCTTTCCGTCAATCGATCAGAGGCCTTCACGTCAGAAACCGTGTCTCCGAGTGCTGTCTTGACGAAGGCCAGGAACGTCGCGATTTCCGATGACGCTTCGGGGTCGGATTTCATGGCATTGTCGAGCAACGCAATATCGGAAAGGTCAGCCGCGCCCTGCGTCACCGACTTGAACGGCTTGCCCTCGAACTCCGGTGCGATTGTTACCCAGAAGCTGTCGACCGGGTCGGTCAGGAGCAGCACCTCGATGCCACGCGCGTTGAAACCTTCGAGCTGTGGTGATGCTTCGAGCCGGGCTCGGTCGTCGCCGGCCATGAAGAAGATAGCCTTCTGCCCCTCCTTCATCGCAGTGACATAGTCGACGAGGCTGTGCCAGCCTTCACTCGAGGTGGTCGAGTGGAAGCGGGCGAGTTTCAGCAATTGCTCGCGTCGCTCGTGGTCCTCGTAGAGCCCTTCCTTGAGGACGACGCCAAAGTTCTCCCAGATCTTCGCATAGGCCTCGGCATCGTTCTCCGCGAGCTTCTCAAGGTCGCCCAGGACGCGGTTTGTCACGCCCTTACGGATCGAGGCGAGCAGCGGGCTTTCCTGGATCATCTCGCGCGAGACGTTGAGCGGCAAGTCAGCGGAATCGACCAAGCCGCGCACGAAGCGCAGGTAGCGCGGCACAAGATCGGCGTCGTCGGTGATGAAGACGCGCCGCACGTAGAGCTTGATGCGATCCTTGCGGTCCTGGTCGAAGAGGTCGAACGGACGCGAGCCCGGCACGAAGGCAAGCACGCTGTATTCCTGCCTTCCTTCGGCACGAAAATGAATCGTCGAGGCCGGCTCGTCATACTGGCCGGCAATGCCGCGATAGAAGTCCGTGTAGTCTTCGGGCTTGATTTCGCTCTTCGGTCGGACCCAAAGGGCCGTGCCATCGGCAATGGCGCGCGGTTCCGCGCCCGGCTTCTCGACAAACGTGATCGGTACCGGCACGTGACCGGACTGCGATTTTGCCAGTCCTTCCAGCTGATACGGCGTTGTATATGAGGCCGCGTCCTCCATCAGATGAAGCACGACGCGCGTGCCGCGCTTTGGAGCGGCTTCAAGCGGGGCGGGTGCGATTTCGTAAGTGCCCTTGCCGTCGGATGACCAACGCCAAGCCTCGTCGTTCCCTGCCTGACGGCTGAAGACGTCGACCCTGTCGGCAACCATGAAGGCGGAATAGAAGCCGATACCGAACTGGCCGATGAGCTGCGTGTCCTCTGTCGCCTTGCCGGCCTCGACGCGCTCCATGAAGGCGCGCGTGCCAGACCTCGCGATCGTACCCAGCGCCTCCGCCATGTCGTTGCGGCTCATGCCGATGCCATTGTCTTCCACGACGATCTGCTTCTTGTCCGGATCGGTCGAAATGGTGATGCGCGGCTTCGGATCGTTGCCCAGCAATTCGGGACGAGCGATCGCCTCGAAGCGGAGCTTCTCACAGGCATCCGCGCCATTGGAAATCAACTCGCGCAGGAAGACGTCCCGGTCGGAGTAGACCGAGTGAACCATTATATGGAGAAGCCGCGAGACGTCCGCCTCAAATGCCTTGGTTTGGGTTGCCGCCGTATCCGTCATCATCTGCATTCCTAAATCAATCATTCCTGTGGTCAAATCGCAGCGCCGTTCCCGACGTGCCGCACGTCGCGCGTTCGCTGTTCGACAGCTATGTTTCTTCAGAGCGGGCTCCGAGCGCAAGCGTATAGCCCAGAGGCAAAAGACCCTTCCAGATCAATCCGCCCGAAGGACACGAGCGGCCGAAGGGCTCCTGGTCGCCGAGATCATGTTCGGCACCAGCAGGTCGTTGCGTCGAGCGAAGGCGATGAGGGTCGCGCGCACGGTCTCGGCATCGACCTCGCCGGCAATCGCCGCCCGGCACGCGTTGAGGGCGACGGTATGAGCGCCGTTCCGGCTAGTCATTGGCCAATCCTGGAGCAGTGCGTACGCCTCGCTCGCGTTCTCGATTGTCACCGGGAACCCCATTCCAACCAGGATCGTGACAGGTTCTTCAAAGCGCATGTGATCCATGACTTGAGCCTCCATTCGATAGCGTGGCGACTGCAACGTGTCTAACATCAGGTTTGTCAGCGAAGGCAGTCCGGCTGCGAAATAAAGGAAATGCCGGGCTCCCCCGCGCCGTCGACCGTGCAGCAATCGGCGCCGGCAGCCTGATCTCCGGAACGTTGCTTCCTTTTTCCTCTTGCTGCAGGACTTGTGCGTTTTGGCGTGGCCGGGGCAGCGTTTTGTAAGCCTTGACGAGAGCCTCGAGCCATGCGGCTACGCCAAGGGGAGCGCGCGCTCGTCCGTCAAGCCAGGTGGCGACTTCGCTTTCCGGATAGCCAAGCTCTTCGGCGAGGTCGGTCGCTTTCCACCTCAGGATTTTTAGACATTCGCGAAATCGTCCCGCAATCATTTCGTTTTCCTCCTCTCGACCGGCGATGCTCCGTGCACCTCGTCAGAGGTAGCATTCCGCAAAAGTGGACCCTCGCCCGACAGCGAGGTCCCACCTCCAGTTTCATCCTCCCGCGGATGCGTCGGACGTCGAGGACAACTGTTTTGCAGCCAGGAACATGAGAGTGTAGGCAGCCTTGCGGCGGTTCCAGCCGGCGGCTTCGGCCGCTTCGAGAAGGCCCAGGAGTTGAGGAGCCAGGACCTCCTTGCATTCGGTTTCATAGGC
>NZ_RZRQ01000433.1:0-4025 GCF_003997785.1 Mesorhizobium sp. M7D.F.Ca.US.004.01.2.1
GGGGAGATGATTATACAGCAAGCCACCATGGCGAGCGGCAACGCGCCTCCCTCTGCGTCTCCAAGCCGCCGGCTGAAGAAAATGAAGCTCGCCCAACCCGCCGCGCCGCACAGGGCAAGCGCGACACCGATTGGGTCGAGAGAACCACCGACGTCAGGGGTAAGCATGAGGATGCCTCCCGCGGCCAGCAGGATCCAGGCGAAATCAACCTTCCGGCGCGACGAGATCATTGCCATGACGAGCGGTCCGATGAAGCCGATCGACACCGCAATGCCGAGCGGGATCCGCGAAATAGCGTTGAGGAAGCAGCCATTTTGGATTGCCATGCCAAGCCCATAAAGAAATATCGTAATGGGATCACGCTTGAGCGCGGCACGCCAGGTAGCGCGATTGTGCACAAGCAGAATGGCAGCCGCCATTCCAACGCGCAGGAACAAGATTCCAAGAGGGCCGAAGATCGGAAACAGCAAGACTGCAATAGCAGAGCCAAGCTGGATGCATGCGACAGCCGCCACAACCATGGCCTCGGCTGGAAGCCTGCGCAGCGAAAAATCTTTCATGCAATGCCTATCCTGTCCCCTTCCGAGGCGCGGCAGAGGGAGCCAACCGTCCGGAGCGGCCAATTCACGACGAAAAAAGGCATATTGCATACATTATGCTAGCTTCCAGTACGGATGGTCTGCAGTCTCACCAACCGACAACTTTGGCAGAAAGGGCAATCCCCCTTAGAGGTCAATTGAGTTGGGTCGGACAATCTGGGACGTTGCATTCAGCGAACACGCACCGGCGCCGCATAGGGTGGAACCTGCACTGTGCGTACTGCATTGGCATTCGCCGCAGCCACTGCCCTAACGTGGCGTGCGATTTCCTCCATTGAGGCGAACCAGACATCGCCCCGAGACCGCAAGTCCTCCAGAAACGCCGCAAATACGGCCCAGCGCGACAGTCTCCCCGACACAAAGGGATGGACCACGGGAACCCATAACCCGCCGTACCGGTAAGCCGTCTCAAACTCCTGACGGAAAACCTCGAACCCCTGCAGGGGCGCACGTATCGGCATCGTATAGTCGAGATCAATTGACTGGACATACTGCGGCCAGTCGTCCAGGCCCCAGTGAGACGGGATTTCAACCAGAGTGCCGTTCGGCGCCGACAGGATATAAGGGATATCGTCCCCCATCAGGGAGGCATCGTATTCAAAGCCACGATCGACAAGGAAACCGGGTGAACGGTCCGAGATATTATAGAGCGGTGCACGCCAGCCGCGGGGCCGTGCGCCTGTTGCCTTGACAATGACCTCGATGCCGCGGTCCAGCCAGTAGGCTTCATCCTCGGCGCTGAGTTCTGAAGGATGCTCGTGCAGAAATCCATGGTGAGCGATCTCGTGGCCTCCTGAGAGGATCGTTTCGATTGCTTCAGGATAGCGTTCGATGCACCAAGCTGGAATGAAGAAGGTCTGGCGGATTCCGAGGCGGCGATAGGTTTCAACGATCCTCGGCACTGCTACCTGTGGTCCGTATTGCAGCATCGAGATCGCTGACAGGCGGCGATAGCCGTCGAGCGGATGAGCAATGTGGATCAGGCTATCGGCATCCATATCGAAGGTTATGCAGCAGGCGCAGTTAGCGCCGTTTGGCCAGGGAATGGGGTTCAAAATCATGATGCTCTCGGTTTTGTGAAATCAGGAATCGGCAGCAAGGTGATCGATCAGGCGGACCAGGAAAGCCTGACAGCTCGCAAGCTGTTGGAGGGACACATACTCGTTGGGCTGGTGCGCCTGGGCGACGTAGCCGGGCCCACAGATCACTGTGGAGAGGCCCGCCTGTTGGAAGAGGCCTCCTTCGGTACAGAAAGATACGGCGTCGGCACGCGCCGCTCCGGTCAATTGGAGGGCAAGATGTTCGGCCGCGCCACGGGCTTCAGGAACCAACGGTGGAACCTTGAATAACGAGGTTGAGACGATCGATGCAAGCGGGTGCGTTGCCTGTAACCTGGGTAAGACTTTGGACTCGGCCTGGACCGTGAAGCTTTCGATTATTGCTTCCGCCTGTCCCGGGCTTGTGGTGCGCGCCTCCCATTCGAAACTGAATTCAGCTGGAATGATATTCCCGGCTGATCCCCCTCGCGCTATGCCGACAGACAACGTGGGATGGGGTGTTTCAAACGGGCTTCCCGGATCCGGCATAGCGACCAAGCGATCATGAATTGACTCGACAAGCGTGATCAGGCGCGCTCCGGCATAGATCGCATGAGCGCCGAGACGCGGCATGCTCGAATGTGCGGCCAAACCGGTGACGACGGTTCGCCAATCGTAGGCGCCTTTGTGGGCGTTAACGGGCACCATGCCTGTTGGCTCACCGACGATCACGCAAGCTGGTGTCGGCAAATGGTCGGCAATGTAATCGATCATTGGGCCTGCGCCGACGCAGCCAACTTCTTCATCATAGGAGAAGGCGAAATGCAGCGGACGTTGCAAGGATGCTGCAGCGGCCAGGCGCGCAACCGAAAGGCATGCCGCGACGAAGCCTTTCATGTCCGTGGTGCCTCGTCCAAACAGCGCTCCTTCGTGTTCGGTCAACGCGAACGGATCGCTCGTCCAGTTCTGTCCCGCGACAGGCACCACGTCCATGTGGCCGGAAAGCACGACCCCGCCTGGCATCAGGGGGCCTATCGTTGCCAACAAATTCGTCTTTTGGCCGTCGCAAGAGGGAAACCGGATGCAAGTCGCGCCAAGGCCCGCTAGATGGGTCTCGATGAAATCTGCGATATCCAGGTTCGACCTGTCAGAGACCGACCGAAAGCCCACAAGCCTTGACAACAAAGCTTGCGGCTCCTCGATCGCGGAATTCTGGTCGGTCATTTTTCGCTGCTCCTGCAATATCAGCTGGTCCGTCCGACCGGCTGATATTGCTGCCTTGCTAGTTGGCTTCGGGCCCATACACGTCGAAATCGAAATACTTACGATCGATCTTCTGGTATGTGCCGTCCGCCCTGATATCGAGGATGGCCTTGTTGAGCGAATTGCGCAGCTCATCGCTGCCTTTGCGGAGCGCAATCCCGACACCGTCGCCGAAACACTCCGGATCCTGCGGCGTTGGGCCATTGAATGTGTAGTCCTGGCCATCGGGCCTATCGAGCACTTCCTTCTTCATCTGGATCGATTCAGCAATATAGGCGTCGAGTCGACCTGCCTTGAGGTCGCTGAAGCCTTCTTCCAACGTGGGATAGAGCGTAATGTTTGCCTTTGAAAAATGCTTCGACAGATAGCAGCTTTGGATCGTGCCGCGCTGGACACCGACGTGGATACCGCCAAGATCGTCCTTTGACGTATCGAGATTCATGCCTTTCTTGGTCACGAATCGAGAGATGGCCTGCCAGTACTTCTTGGTAAAGTCGACGCGTTTCTGGCGTTCGGCGGTGATGGCCATAGATGCGACGATCACGTCGAACTTCTTGGCCAGCAGAGCCGGGATCATGCCGTCCCAATCCTGGGCGACGATGACGCATTTGCGATTCATCTTCTCGCAAAGCGCATTCGCGATATCAACGTCGAATCCCTTCAAGGTGCCGTCGGCCTCGCGCCAGTTAAAGGGTGGATAAGCGCCTTCGGTCGCTATGCGAAGGACGTCCTGCGCCTGCACGGGAGGGGCCGCCACAGCGCCCAAGGCAACAATCGCCATCGAGACAAGAATGCCAATCTTCATTTTGTTCACCTCAGCTTGCTCTAGATTGATGAAGCGCGCCCACTGGGGGGTTGCAGTGGCACCACTTCGAATTCATGTGAGATCGAACGATGGCGCTGCCGGTCTGTAAGTTCTATCCGCACGCGATAGGGTGCCTTCGGCAAGGGTCCGGCCTTGCCGACCGTTCCGGAAAACAGCATGGAGCCCTCCGTCACCCCGGATGCTGCCCCGCCAAATGCCAATCTTGTCAGATCATCTGGGCGCAGGAGCGCCGCCACAGACTCATCGACTACCTGCCGGCGGTCGATTTCCATGCCAAGCACCAGCCGATCCCAGTGGTCC
>NZ_RZRQ01000434.1:0-3995 GCF_003997785.1 Mesorhizobium sp. M7D.F.Ca.US.004.01.2.1
CACCTGGACCGTGCATGACCAGCCCGCGGTCGACCTGACCTTCAGATATGCCGACCAGATGACGTTCGAAGGGTTCGAACCCGATCTGGTCAAAGTCGCCTGAAGTCGAGTGTCTGAAATGTGACTTGTACCAAGCCGGACGGAGCTTAAATAAGCCTCATGGATCAAGGCGATGAGGGCGATGGCCAGACAGCAAATGCGGACTATTCAATCCGCGTCGCCGCTGGCATCGGCGCTTTCACATGCGACGAATGGAACAGCTTTGCCGAAACTACGCGCGGCGATGCAGAAACCAATTACAATCCTTTGGTTTCCTTCGCTTTTCTGAGTGCACTTGAGGATTCCGGATGCGCCGTGCGGCGCACCGGTTGGCAGGGCCACCACCTCAGGCTGGAAGATGGGCAAGGCAGATTGCTGGGCGCGGTGCCCTGTTATCTCAAATCGCACAGCCAGGGCGAATATGTGTTCGACCATGGCTGGTCGGATGCGTTCGAGCGCGCCGGTGGCCGCTACTATCCAAAACTGCAAAGTGCTGTGCCGTTCTCCCCGGTCACCGGCCCTCGCCTGCTGGTCACCAAGGGCGAGGATATCGTCACCGTCAAGGCCGGTTTGGCGGCAGGCCTGAAGGCGGTGACGCAAAAACTCGGTGTTTCTTCCGCGCATGTCACCTTCGCGCAAGAGGGCGACGTGGAGGTGCTGGAAGCGGCAGGTTTCCTGCACCGCACAGACCAGCAATTCCATTTCTTCAACGAAGGCTTTTCAACCTATGACGACTTCCTCGCTACCCTTGCCTCGCGCAAGCGAAAGGCGATGAAGAAGGAAAGGCGCGAGGCGCTTGCCGACGGCATTTCGATCGACCGGCTGACCGGCAAGGATCTCACTGAGAAGGCCTGGGACGATTTCTTCGCCTTCTACATGGACACCGGCAGCCGCAAATGGGGCCGGCCCTATCTCAACCGCCAATTCTTTTCGCTGATCGGCGAGCGCATGGCCGACGACATCCTGCTGGTGATGGCCAGGCGCAACGGGCGCTATATTGCCGGCGCCATCAATTTCATCGGCTCCGACGCACTCTATGGCCGCAACTGGGGTTGCATCGAGGACCATCCCTTCCTGCACTTCGAGGTCTGCTACCACCAGGCGATCGACTTTGCCATCGAGCGCAAGCTGAAGGTGGTCGAGGCAGGCGCGCAGGGCGAGCACAAGCTGGCGCGCGGCTACCGGCCGGTGACCATGCATTCCGCGCACTACATTGCGCACCCCGGCCTGCGCAACGCCGTCGCCGACTATCTCAGACGCGAGCGGCAAGAGGTGGAGCGGATGGGCGAATATCTCGAAGAGCACACCCCGTTCCGCAAGGATCTGGAGGAGTAGCAACAGGGCTGCCCTGATGAGCAGGGTCGACTTCGCCGGGTCGTCTTGCCGACTTTCGACGGCTTCGCTACACGAAAGGCACAATCCGGAGCGTTCGCCATGGCCGCCTATGACACCGACAACATCTTCGCGAAGATCCTGCGCGGCGAGATTCCCTCGCAACGCGTCTACGAGGACGAAGCGGTCATAGCCTTCATGGATGTGATGCCGCAGGGGCCCGGCCATACGCTCGTGGTGCCGAAGGCACCGTCGCGCAACTTGCTCGACGCCGATCCGTCAATTTTCGGCCCGCTCTTCACCGTCGTTCAGAAAGTGGCGCTGGCGGTGAAAAAGGCCTTCGGCGCCGACGGTGTCACGATCCTTCAATTCAATGAGCCGGCCTCGGGGCAGACCGTCTATCATCTGCATGTCCATGTTATCCCGCGCTTCGATGGCATCCCGCTGAAACCGCACACTGGCGGAATGGAGAAGCCGGAAGTGCTGGCCGAGAGCGCCGAAAAGATACGGGCTGCGCTGGCCGCGCGGTGACGCTTAGCCCTCGGTTGTCAGCGCCTCGCATTTGGCCCTCGACAATGGCCGTCGCTGCTGTGCTTCGAATGCCCGCAGGCCCAGTCGCCAGCAGGCTATTGTAATCACCGCGCCGCCGAACACATCCATCAGATTGTGCCCGCCATGGATAAGAATTGCCGGCACCAACGCGGTGTTGGCGAGGATCAGCGCGAAACGAGCAAATGGATACGGCCAGATTGCGAAAAGCGACATCAGCGCCATGACCGTGTGGAACGACGGGAACCCTATGAGCCCTGTCGCCCGAATGGCTGAAATGTCGTTGATGCCATAAACCAGCAGGCGATTCAATTCCGCCCCGTAGGCGGAATTGACCACGGGTCCAACAATGCGATCGATTTCAGGGTCCAAGGTCCAGTAGGCGGAAGCGCCACTGGACGGAAACAGCGCCCAGCAAAAAATAGTGGCCAGCGCGGCAAACACCGCCGCCAGCATGGCAGCGTGAAGCTGCTTCCGATCGTTGGCCATGCCCAGGAAGAGAAAGACAAACAGGATCTGAGCCAGCGTCAGAGTATAGACCTGCCTCAGCGTATCCGAGAGAAGCGGGTATTGAGAAATCCATGCACAGGCGTCTGGCCACGAGTAACCGAACCAGGAGTCGATCCACACCAAGGTGGCGTCGATCGGCGCTGAATGCCGTGGCAAGAGCAGAAGGTTGAACAGCGAGGCAACAACTGAAAAGAGGATGAACAGCGCCAGAGCATGCGCAGTGAGCGCGATCCGCTCCGCTTTGCGGACCCGGCGATAGAATTGGCCGAGAGCGGTCATGACAATGGCAAAGCCGATGGAAAAAACATGGCTGTCAAGCGCAACGGTGACGTCCTTGACCCATGCAAGGAAAAAGCAGACGGCGACTAGCGCCAACACAATAGTCAGTATTGTCCGCTCTGCAGGTAGTAGGGTCATGCTTGAAACATGACCAATCATCGTTAATCAAGAGTGAAAATGGAAGCAGGAGTGGTCAAGAATTCCTGTGAGAATCCTATCGAGAATATAAGAACCTCAGAAAGCCATTGAATTCGAATTTTCTAATATAAGCTTCTCCCGAATTATATCAGCGCACTGGGCAGAGTTCAGAAGTGACGTATCGACTTCGAGATCGTACACGCCTGGCCGATGCACCTCTTCCTGCCACAGACGCACGGGCAATGGCGCGGGATCGTCAGCCGAGGCGGTCACATATCCCTTGTCCGCGGCGCTGGCCGCACGCCTCTCCATGATGATTTCGATCGGGCAGCGAACGCCGACAAGCAGCACCGGCAGGCCGGCGAGACGGCGGGCGCAATCGACGAGGCAGTTAAGGGGTTTCGAATAGGCATCGTGGTGGCCGACATCCGCAACGACATTCAGCCCCAGCCGGCTGTGAGCGGCTATCGATTCGTAGAGCGCTGCGTACAATCCGGGCACGACGCTTTCAAGATCCGGACGCTCGCCACCCGGCCGCAGCCCAATTCCAGGCTGATAGCGTGCCGGCGTGGCCTGCTCGTAAACGTCAACACCGAGATTGATCCAGACGCCATCGAAACTCTCCTGAATAGCTCTGGCGATGCTTGATTTTCCCGATCGCGGCGCGCCGTTCAAGATGATGATCTGGCCAACCATGCGTCACCTCGTGTTCCAATGGAAAAAGCCCCGTTTCCGGGGCTTTTTCGACTTTCGTAAGGCTCAGTTCTTTCGGGGCAGTTGCGGCACGAGGCTGCGCTTGCCGCCGTCCTTGCCCTTGGCCTCGGGCTTTGGCGCCACCAGCTTCTTGGCCGCGGGCTTTTTCGCGACGGCCTTTCTGGGCTTCGGCGTTTCTTCCGGCTCTTCCTTCTTCGGCTTCACCGGCGCCTCGTCGGCGAGCGATTCGAGCTTCAGGCCGGTCTCGCCGGTTTCCTTCTTCTCGACGGTGACACGCACCGTGCCGCCCTTCTTGAGCTTGCCGAACAACACCTCGTCGGCTAACGGCTTCTTGATGTGCTCCTGGATGACCCGGCCGAGCGGCCGCGCTCCCATGCGCTCATCATAGCCCTTGTCGGCGAGCCAGGCGATCGCATCCGCCGACAGGTCGAAGG
>NZ_RZRQ01000435.1:0-3977 GCF_003997785.1 Mesorhizobium sp. M7D.F.Ca.US.004.01.2.1
GCGTGGGCCGGCGCACTCAGCGAGTTGAAGGGTGGCGCGGTACTGATGGAATCCGAGGGCGTCTATTGCATGCCGCATAAGTGAGTGCACCGAGAGGGGACGCGAGCTAGCGAAGGCCGATATAGTCTAACTTGGGACACCGGTGGAAGAAGAGTCCGTAGTCGACCGCCGAGTTTTAATCAGACGGTGAGATGCGGCCATCCAACATCTATCTGTCGATCTGAGACTTAAAGTAGGATTGACTGTTAGAAGCTGATCGTATCTCTATCGATGATAATCGGAAAGACTTGGATAAAGTGCTGCCAATACGTTGAAATGTGAAGAAATGTTAACCTACACTTGTGAAAGTCGCATAATCTATCTTATGGAACTTGAGAGTTATATTGCAGTCCATTGCTGCAATTCTTGGAGCCGGCGTCCAGACGAAACTCCAGTTGTAGGCGCTCGCACTCGTTCGG
Source organism: Mesorhizobium sp. M7D.F.Ca.US.004.01.2.1 (assembly GCF_003997785.1). Taxonomy (NCBI): domain Bacteria; kingdom Pseudomonadati; phylum Pseudomonadota; class Alphaproteobacteria; order Hyphomicrobiales; family Phyllobacteriaceae; genus Mesorhizobium; species Mesorhizobium sp. M7D.F.Ca.US.004.01.2.1. Next base: position 459 of record NZ_RZRQ01000435.1, read on the forward strand.
CCTATTCGACAAGGGCATGCAATATCACAAAGGCAGCAAGCGTTGCAGAAGAGCGTTCGAGTCGCAGTCAGACTGCTCGTCGGTAAGTCCAGAGCTGTGCGGGCGGTATGTTGCGGACGACGAAATCATAGTGAGACACGAGGTAGCGGTCGGGCATTCTGACAACCGGCGACAAAGGTCCGTAGGTGATTTGAATCATCGGTCTGCCAGCGGGAATGCGGGCCAGCAAATCCTCAAGCAGGCCAACACGCTGTTCCATTGGAAAGCTCAAGAGCGGCACCGCGCTTATGACGCAATCGAATTGTTCCCCGCGCCGTTCGGCCAGCACTTCGCCCAGTGCAAACGCATCGCCCAATCGAAAATCCACGCCTGGAAAGCGTCGCGTGAGACGATGATAGAAATCTTTGGAATACTCGACCGAAATCAGTTGATGCGGCTTGATGCCCCTTTCGAGGATGGCCTTGGTGATGACGCCGGTTCCGGCGCCAAGTTCAAGAACCGGCATTCCCGAGGCCGGGTTAATGACGCTTGCCATACGACGCGCGGCGTGCACGGACGTTGGCATGAGCGCGCCCACACGTTTCTTATCCTTTTGCCAGCCCTTGAAGAATTGTACTTCTTCTTCAAACTTCCTGCCAAGGCGCTCCTTTGATCGAAAAACCATATCCACTCTCTGCTCCGGCCATTTGTCGGGGTCATTTTCATGAGGCACCTGGGTACAACCCTTGCGACATTTTCAATCATGCGGCATTGGCTGCCGCGAGCAGCTCGCCTTTGCGCTGCCCGGGCAGAACGCCGACGTTATCGATAAGCCGCGTACCGCCGAGCCAAGCAGTGGCAATCAGGCGTGCAGGCCGGTCTGCGGCCGTGAGCGGCGACAGGTCGTCGTCAGCCCTCAGTTCGAGATACTCGACTTCGTCGTAACCGGCGGCGAGGATCGCTTGCCTTGCCTCGGCCAGTACAAGCTGTACTGGCGCTCTCGCTGACAGCTGCGCGGCCGAGGCGGACAGGACTTCGGGGAGCTTAGGCGCTGCCAGGCGCTGTTCGGCCGAGAGCCCTACATTGCGCGACGACATCGCCAGGCCGTCAGCTTCACGCACCGTCGGACAGGCGACAATCTCGATCGGAATGTCGAGATCGCGCACGAGCCGGCGAACGACGTGCAGTTGCTGGAAATCCTTCTCGCCAAAGAAGGCGAGATCAGCGCGCGTCTGGAGAAAGAGCTTGGCGACGACGGTTGCCACCCCGTCGAAATGGCCGGGACGGAACGCCCCGCACAGCCCCTTGCTCACCCCGCTCACCGATACCGTGGTGGCGAAGCCTTCCGGATATACGTCCGCCGCATTCGGCGCGTAGAGCAGATGAGCGCCGAGAGGAGCGAGCTTGGCGGCATCGTCATGCTCGGTGCGCGGGTAGGCCGCGAGATCGTTAGAGTTGTTGAACTGTTTTGGGTTGACAAACAGCGTCACGATAACTCGGTCGGCCTTGGCGAGTGCGGCACGTACCAGGCTCAGATGGCCTTCATGCAAGGCACCCATGGTTGGCACGACAGCGACTTTCAAGGCATTCTGACGCCATGCCGCGACAGCAGTGCGCAACTCGGCGACGGTTCGTGCGATTGGAACGCTCATGCTGCTTCTCCACCATTGACCGTCTTGTCGCATCGGCGAAGACATGCTCGTCCGCTGGAAAGCTGCGGTTCGCGCACTTCCTGAGCGTAAGCCGCGATCGCCGCCTCGGCGATCTCACCGAGTTCGGCATATCGCTTGACGAATTTGGGCCGGAAGTCGCCGAATATGCCCAACATGTCGTCGACGACGAGGATCTGCCCGTCACAGGCCGCCGAGGCGCCGATACCGATGGTCGGGATCGCTACCTCTCCGGTGATGCGGCGCGCGAGCGCCTCGGGGACCTTCTCCAGCACCACCGCGAAGGCACCGGCCTCGGCCACCGCGAGGGCATCGCTGCGGATGCGCTCCGCATCCTCCTCGCCCCTGCCCTGCACGCGATAGCCGCCGAAGGTATTGACCACCTGCGGCGTCAAGCCGACATGTCCCATGACCGGCACGCCGCGCCCAGCGAGAAAGCGGATCGTCTCGGCCATTGCGTCGCCGCCTTCGAGCTTGACTCCCGCGCAGCCGGTCTCGGCCATAAGCCTTGCCGCGTTGCGAAAGGCCTGCTCAGGACCTTCCTCGTAGGAGCCGAACGGCATGTCGACGACCATCAGGGCCTGCTCCAGGCCACGGCGCACGGCCTGAGCGTGCATCACCATCATCTCCAGCGTTACGCCCAGCGTCGACGGCATGCCGTGGAGCACCATGCCGACGCTGTCGCCGACCAGAACAATGTCACATTGCCGATCAACGAGCTTTGCGATCGGCGTGGTATACGCCGTCAAGCAGACGAGCGGCGTTCTACCTTTCCGCAAACGAATATCCGGCGGTGTGATCGCCTTGGTCTCAGCAACCGCACTCAACGAAGACTCCTTCCCCTACGTTACCAACCGTGGGTGTCGCGTTTGGCATACTTTTGTGCAGGTGCGAAGAGCTAAATTGCCTCCGGGTGTGATGTTGACGCACCGATGGTTATTGTGGAAAACCAAACTAAATCGGTTCAGCCGCTTCCGCAGCGGAGTTGCGCCCAACCAGTTCAGGGATCATGGTCGATCAGGCGGCGAAGGGAACCAGGAAAGGTAGAGCTGGAGGTAAGGCGAACGACGACGTCAAAGCGGACTTGATCGCTGTCGTCGTCGCCGTGAACAACAGCCACCCTTGCGTACTCACCATAGCGCAGGCAAACGCATTGCCGTCGGGCCCTTTTGAGCTGGCTCACCGTTCGCTTCAGTCGGGCCTCAGGGGATGGGTGGAGCAACAGACCGGCCAGCCGCTTGGCTACATCGAACAGCTCTACACCTTCGCCGATCGCGACCGGATCGGCGCCGAGGAGCGTGTAATCTCGATCAGCTACCTCGCGCTCACGCGAGAAGAAGAGGCACGCGCCTCGGCCAAGCGCTGCTGGGCAAGCTGGTACGACTATTTTCCATGGGAGGATCATCGCTCCGGCACGCCCACGGTAGTGGTGGAACATCTGCGGCCGCGCCTGAGGGAATGGGCGGATGGCGCTGACGACCCCGCCACGCGGTTCGATCGCCGGCGCCGTGCGGCGGTCGCCTTCGGCTTTGACGACCGATCATGGAATGAAGAATTCGCGCTGCAGCGCTACGAACTTCTCTACGAGGCAGCGCTGGTGGAGGAAGCCATACGCGGCGGACATTCAGCCGCACCCACTGCGGTTCCAGGCAAATCCATGATCGCCGACCACCGCCGCATCCTGGCAACGGCTATGACGCGGTTGCGCTCCAAAATCAAATACCCGCCCGTCGTGTTCGAACTGATGCCGCCCCTATTTACACTCTTGCAGCTGCAGCGAACCGTGGAAGCACTCTCCGGCAGGCTGATCAACAAACCAAACTTTCGCCGGCTCATAGAACAGCAGGAACTGGTTGAGAAGACCGGGAAG
>NZ_RZRQ01000436.1:0-3956 GCF_003997785.1 Mesorhizobium sp. M7D.F.Ca.US.004.01.2.1
ACATGGACGTGATCGCACTGGCGCAGGCCGGCTTCGAGAATGTCGTGGCGCCGCTCGGCACCGCGCTCACCGAGAACCAGCTCGAGCTGCTCTGGCGCATGGCGCCGGAGCCGATGTTGTGTTTCGACGGCGACAAGGCCGGGCTGAAGGCGGCGTGGCGGGCCGCCGACATGGCGCTGCCGTCGGTGCAGGCCGGGCGCTCGGCGCGCTTCGCGCTGTTGCCGGAAGGCAAGGATCCCGACGATCTGGTCAAGGCCGCAGGGCCGGATGCGTTCCGCATCGTGCTGGCCGAAGCACGGCCGCTGGTCGATCTGTTGTGGATGCGTGAGACGGCGGGCGGCGTCTTCGACACGCCGGAGCGGCGGGCCGAGCTCGAGAAGACCCTGCGCGAGCTGACCAGCCGCATCCGCGACGAAAGCCTGCGCTACCATTATCAACAGGAGATGCGCGAGCGCGTGCTGAGCTTCTTCGGCTCGCAGCGCAGTGCGCGCCAAGGGCGTCAAGATGGCGGCCGGCCAGGCGAGCGTGGCCAGGGCAAGGCGGCCGCTCCCGGCGGGCAGTTCGCCAAGCCTGGCGGCGGCCGCATGGCGATCACCGAAAGCCTCGGCCAATCCGCGCTGGTCAAGCGCGGCGGCGAGGGGATGTCGGTGCGCGAAGCGACGATCATCGTCGCATTGATCAACCATCCGGCACTGATCGACGAGAATTTCGCTCATATCGAGTTTCTCGATCTCGCCAACTCCGATCTGAGGCGGCTGCATGCGGCGATCCTCGATGCGATGGCGCATGACATGGCCAATGACCGTCAGGCCGTCATCGCGACGATCGAACGCGCCGGCTGCGCCGAGATCTGGGAGCGGGCCGTCGGCCTGATCCGGCGGATGCGGCAATGGCCGGCGCTGGAGACCGCTGCCCTTGAAGATGCCCGCGATGCTTTCAGCCAGGCACTGCACTTGCAGCGCAGCGCGCGCACCTTACATAAGGAACTGAAACAGGCGGAAGCGGCGCTCGCCACCGATCCCACAGACGAAAACTACCGGCACCTGATCGAAATTCAGGCGCAATTTCAGGATGTACAGGCGACGGAAGCGCTGATCGAAGGTTTCGGCGTGTCCTCGGGCAGGGCTGGGCGAGCTTAGTTTGAAGCGAGTGAGACGCGAAGGCGTCGTTGCGCGTCGAAATGGCGCGTAACGGGCTAAGTCGGGTAATTGATTCGCTTTTTTCATGCGAATCATGCGAGAGGCGCTTGACCTTCTGGCAGATTGGCGGAATCAGGACGATTCGAAACGTTAACCCGAACCCGCGTCGACGGGAAATAAGCGATGTGAGGGTACTGGTCACTGGACAGGCAGCCTGCCTGCCACAGATATCAGGGTTAATCTGGACTTAATGCATGTCGCCCAAAAGGGAAACCGGTTTGGGGCAACGACATTCACCAAACGAACGAGTTGATGCAGTTACTGGCCCGGTGAAGCGCGTTTCATAAGAGCGCATCCGATTTGACTGGTCCGACAGCTTACGCGGCTTCGATGTTCGGCCGCGAGGAGAAGATAAAGACTATGGCGACAAAGGAAAAGGAAGAGGTCGAAACCGAACGCGAAGGCGCCACCGATGGCCCTCTGCTCGACCTTTCCGATGATGCTGTCAAGAAGATGATCAAGGCCGCCAAGAAGCGCGGCTATGTCACCATGGACGAGCTGAATTCGGTGCTGCCCTCCGAGGAAGTGACCTCCGAGCAGATCGAAGACACGATGGCGATGCTGTCCGACATGGGCATCAACGTGGTCGAGGACGACGAGCAGGGCGAGGAGCCCGAGGCCGCCGACACGGCGGCCGATGCCGAGGAAGACGCCAACGAGCTGGCTGAGCAGACCGGCACCGCAGTCGCCGCCACCACCACCAAGAAAGAACCGACCGATCGCACCGACGATCCGGTGCGCATGTACCTGCGCGAGATGGGCTCGGTCGAGCTTTTGTCGCGCGAGGGCGAAATCGCCATCGCCAAGCGCATCGAGGCCGGCCGCGAGACGATGATTGCGGGCCTGTGCGAAAGCCCGCTGACCTTCCAGGCCATCATCATCTGGCGCGACGAGCTCAACGAATCGAAAATCCTGCTGCGCGAGATCATCGATCTCGAAGCCACCTATGCCGGCCCCGAGGCCAAGCAGGCGCCGGTGGTCGAGCGCATCGAGGAAGCCAAGGTCGAGGACAAGCCGCGCCGTTCGCGCGACGAGGAAGAAGACATCACCAATGTCGGCGCCGATACGCGCGGGCTGGTCGATGACGACGAGGAAGACGAGGACGAAGCGAGCCTGTCGCTGGCGGCGATGGAAGCGGAACTGCGCCCGCAGGTGATGGAGACGCTCGACGTCATCGCCGACACCTACAAGAAGCTGCGCAAGCTGCAGGACCAGCAGGTCGAGAACCGTCTGGCCGCGGCCGGCACGCTGTCGCCCAGCCAGGATCGCCGGCTGAAGGAGTTGAAGGACCAGCTGATCAAGGCAGTGAAGTCGCTGTCGCTCAACACGGCCCGCATCGAGGCGCTCGTCGAGCAGCTCTACGACATCAACAAGCGCCTGGTGCAGAACGAAGGCAAGCTGCTCAGGCTCGCCGAAAGCTACGGCGTGCGCCGCGAGGAGTTCCTGAAGGAATATCAGGGTTCCGAGCTCGACCCCAACTGGACGCGCGCGATCGGCAATCTGACCTCGCGTGGCTGGAAGGAATTCACCAAGAACGAGAAGGACGCGATCAAGGACCTGCGCGCCGAGATCCAGAACCTCGCCACCGAAACGGCGATCTCGATCCTGGAATTCCGCAAGATCGTCAACCAGGTGCAGAAGGGCGAGCGCGAAGCGGCGATCGCCAAGAAGGAAATGGTCGAAGCCAATCTGCGCCTCGTCATCTCCATCGCCAAGAAATACACCAATCGCGGCCTGCAGTTCCTCGACCTGATCCAAGAAGGCAATATCGGCCTGATGAAGGCGGTCGACAAATTCGAATACCGCCGCGGCTACAAGTTCTCGACCTACGCGACGTGGTGGATCCGGCAGGCGATCACCCGTTCGATCGCCGATCAGGCGCGCACCATCCGCATTCCGGTGCACATGATCGAGACGATCAACAAGATCGTGCGTACCTCGCGCCAGATGCTGCACGAGATCGGCCGCGAGCCGACGCCGGAAGAACTGGCCGAAAAGCTCGCCATGCCGCTGGAAAAAGTGCGCAAGGTGCTGAAGATCGCCAAGGAGCCGATCTCGCTCGAAACGCCGGTCGGCGACGAGGAGGATTCGCATCTGGGCGATTTCATCGAGGACAAGATGGCGATCCTGCCGATCGACGCGGCGATCCAGGCCAATCTGCGCGAGACCACCACGCGCGTGCTGGCCTCGCTGACGCCGCGCGAGGAACGCGTTCTGCGCATGCGCTTCGGCATCGGCATGAACACCGACCATACGCTGGAAGAAGTCGGCCAGCAGTTCTCGGTCACGCGCGAGCGTATCCGCCAGATCGAGGCCAAGGCGCTGCGCAAGCTCAAGCACCCGAGCAGGTCGCGCAAGCTGCGCAGCTTCCTCGACAGCTAAGGCTTGCTTGCGTGGGGGAGACAACGGAGAGACGACTGCCCCGCAGACGTCTCCACCGGTTGATCTTTTTCGGTGTGGCTGGCCTTGCCATTCACGGGTGGGTTCTCATTACGGCTATGAGCTTCGGCCATTCTTTTGTGCCGTCGCAAGCCTATGTGAGCGATCACGATATGATCGCGAAATCCGTAGCGATGGCGGTTACCTGTCTGGCGGTCCTTTTTTTCTGCCGAAAGTTTGTGAAGGACTTTCGAGCTATGCTGGAATTTGGGTGACGAGGCTGATCAAGCGGCGCTCTGTGGCTTCAGTTCAATGACCTCGATTCCGTCCTGGAACGTGGCACCTGCGATGAGTTTAGGCAACTGATTTTGTCCTTTC
>NZ_RZRQ01000437.1:0-3944 GCF_003997785.1 Mesorhizobium sp. M7D.F.Ca.US.004.01.2.1
CCGCAGGCTGTTCGAAAAGATCTGCCTCGAAGGCTTTCAGTCGGGCCTGTCGTGGCTGACCATCCTGCGCAAGCGGGAGAATTTTCGCGAAGCCTTCGCCAATTTCGAATTCGACAAGGTCGCCGCCTTCACCGACAGGGATGTCGAACGCCTGCTCGGCAATGCCGGCATCATCCGCCATCGCGGCAAGATCGTGTCGACGATCAACAACGCCAAGCGCGCCCGCGAGATGGCCGACGAGTTCGGCTCGCTGGCCGCCTGGTTCTGGAAGTTCGAGCCCGGCAAGGACGAGCGGCCGCAGATCGTCGACCTCGCCCATCTGCGCGCCAACCCGACCACGGCGGTCTCGGTGCGGATTTCGAAGGAGTTGAAGAAACGCGGCTGGAGCTTCGTGGGGCCTACCACGGTCTACGCCTTCATGCAGGCGATGGGCCTGGTCAACGACCACCTCGAGGGCTGTGTCTGCCGCAAAGAGGTTGAGAAGCAGCGGAAGGCCTTCAAAAGGCCGAAGTAGGTCGCCTTTCCTTCTCCCACAAGGGGAGAAGGAAGAGCGCTGCCTTGCGTCAGGTGCCGTTGGCGCTGGCCAGCACCAGGCCGGCGACGATCGCCACCACCGTGGCCACGGTCGGGTAGATCACCAGCAGGCCGGTTATCAGCGCGTCGCGCATGGATGGACCCTTGCCGGTTTCGGCGGGGATTTCGAATGGGCCGGCGGCATGGCTGGCCATTTTCGGAGCGTGGGTGTCGGCCGGGCGCAAGCGTGCGGGCAGTTCGGTATCGCTATCGATGGCGTGAAATCTTGCTGTGCTGGTCATGGCCGCGAACCCCTCATCTTGGCGCGTTTATCTCTTGCGATTGTGTCGGCACGATGCCGCGCTCATGGCGGGATTGTTTCATTTTCGCTGCGGTTTGTTTCAGGGCGGTTGGGTTTCGCCGTCTTCCCTTGGGGAGAGGCCAGAGGGCTGACCCTTGCCGCCCCCAACCTCTTCGGCTAGGACACCCGCGTTGCGAAAATCGCAACATTGCCGACCTGCAAGCACCACAAAACACCGAGCAAACACCAATGGCCGACAAATCGGAAAAGACGAAAGCGCGACTGCCGCGCGGTTTTGCCGACCGCAGCGCCGAAGACATCCGCGCCGTCGAGAAGATGATGGCGACGATCCGCTCGGTCTATGAGCTCTATGGTTTCGAACCGGCCGACCAGCCGCTGATCGAATACACCGATGCGCTGGGCAAATTCCTGCCCGACCAGGACCGGCCGAACGAAGGCGTGTTCTCCTTCCAGGATGACGACGACCAGTGGCTGTCGCTGCGCTATGATCTGACCGCGCCGACGGCGCGCTTTGTCGCCGAGAATTACGAGCGGCTGCCCAAACCCTATCGCAGCTACCGCTCGGGCTGGGTGTTCCGCAACGAGAAGCCAGGTCCGGGCCGCTTCCGCCAGTTCATGCAGTTCGATGCCGACACGATCGGCACGCCGGGCGTGGCCGCCGACGCCGAAATGGCGATGATGATGGCCGACGTGATGGAGGCGCTCGGCATCAAGCGCGGCGACTATGTCATCCGCGTCAACAACCGTAAGGTGCTCGACGGCGTGCTGGAAGCGATCGGCCTCGGCGGCGAGGAGAATGCCGGCCGCCGGCTGACGGTGCTGCGGGCAATCGACAAGCTCGACAAGCTCGGGCCGGAAGGCGTGAAGCTTCTGCTTGGGCCGGGGCGCTGGGATGGCGGCAAGGAAGGCGAGGGCGATTTCGCCAAGGGCGCAGGGTTGAACAACGGGCAAGCCGAGGCGGTTCTTCTCGCGACAGCGAGGACTATGCAGGCCGGCCAGGATTCCATGGTCAATTCGAACGCGACCTATCAGGAAGGCGTTGGAGAACTCACGACGATTGAAGCCCTGGTCCGGGCGGCGGGATATGGCGAGGACCGTATTGCCATGGACCGTTCTGTCGTGCGCGGCCTGGAATACTACACCGGGCCGGTCTTCGAAGCCGAACTGCTGGCCGAGATCCCCAACGAGGACGGCCAGATTGTCCGCTTCGGCTCGGTTGGTGGCGGCGGCCGCTATGACGGACTGGTCTCGCGCTTTCGCGGCGAACCGGTGCCGGCGACCGGCTTTTCCATCGGCGTTAGCAGGCTGATGACGGCGCTGAAGAACCTCGGCAAGCTCGACGCCTCGGATGTGATCGCGCCGGTCGTGGTGCTGGTCATGGACAAGGATACCGACAGCCTCGGCCGCTACCAGAAGATGGTGTCGGAACTGCGCGCTGCCGGCATCCGTTCCGAAATGTATCTCGGCGGCGCGGGCATGAAGGCGCAGCTCAAATATGCCGACCGGCGTGGTTGTCCGGTCGCTGTCATCCAGGGCGGCGATGAGCGCGCCAAGGGCGAGCTGCAGATCAAGGACCTGATCGAAGGCGCCCGCATGTCCGCCGAGATCACCGACAATGCCGAATGGCGCGCCGCGCGTCCGGCGCAGGTGACGGTGGCGGAGGGCGAGCTGGTCGCAGAGGTGAGGAAGATCCTGGCGGCGCAGGCCGAGGAGAGGGCACGTGGCAAGTAGAGGTCGCGCTCTACGGCGCCCCCCTCTGTCCTGCCGGACATCTCCCCCTCTAGGGGGGAGATCAGATGTCGCCTCGGCTTTCGCCAATCTCCGAGGTTTCAAGGGGAATGTCATCGGCGAAGCTGCTGATCTCCCCCCTAGAGGGGGAGATGCCCGGCAGGGCAGAGGGGGGCGCCGTAGAGCGCCGGCCTTCGCCTGGATCGTTGGCTCCTCTGGTTTGGGACCAGAGGGTCGTGCAGCACTGAGGTTAGTAAATTGACCTCCCGCTACCCCGCCATATCAACCGACATCACCAACCTCTTCGTCACACGCAACACGCATGCGGTCGAGGTTGCCATATTGCAGCCGGCCGACCCCTTCCTCGACATGGCCGGCGAGGATTTGCGCCGCCGCATCTTCCTGACCGAAAGCGAGACCGGGCAGACATTGTGCCTGCGGCCGGAATTCACCATTCCGGTCTGCCTTGATCACATAAGTTCGCAGGCCGGCACGCCGCGCCGTTATTCCTATCTCGGCGAGGTGTTTCGCCAGCGCCGCGAGGGCGGCAACGAGTTCTTCCAAGCTGGCATCGAGGACCTCGGCGACCGCGATACCGCTGAAGCCGATGCGCGCTCGGTGGCCGACGCGCACGCGCTGCTGTCGCTGGTGCTGCCTGGCCAGGTACTGGCGATCACGCTCGGCGACCAGACCATTTTCGAGGCGGTGCTGGCAGCCCTTGGCCTGCCGCGCGGCTGGCGCATGCGCCTTGCCCGCGCCTTCGGTTCGGCGCCGATGCTCGAGGCGGCTCTGGCCGATCTCGCCAACCCGCCGCGCAACAGCCAGCTCTCCGGCCCGGTTGCCGCTCTTGTCCTCGATGGTGATCTGGACGGTCTTTCCACCCACATCGCCAGCGGCATGGAAGAGGCAGGCCTTTCAGCCTCCGCCGGACGCGCCCCGGCCGACATTGCCCGGCGGCTGATCGAGAAAGCCGAATTGCGCAGCGTGCGGCTGTCGAACGAGGCTTTTTCGGCGCTGAAGAGTTTTCTGGCAATCGACGTTCCGCTTGATGGCGCGGCCCAGGCACTGGCGACCTTCGCCAACGGCGCCGGGCTGTCGCTCGATACCGCGCTGGAAAAGTTCGCTGCCCGTGCCAAGGCGATCGACGCGCATGGCTTGCCGGCCGAAAAAATCCGTTACGACGCCGCCTTCGGCCGCCCGCTCGATTACTACACCGGTCTGGTTTTCGAAATCGCGGCCGACAATGGCGACCGGCCGCTGGCCGGTGGCGGCCGCTATGACCGGCTGCTAACCTTGCTCGGCGCGAAAACGCCGATCCCCGGCGTTGGCTTTTCCGTCTGGCTCGACCGCATCGAGGCATTGCGGGAGATGGCGCCATGAT
>NZ_RZRQ01000438.1:0-3904 GCF_003997785.1 Mesorhizobium sp. M7D.F.Ca.US.004.01.2.1
CTCCTAACGTCTGTAGCGCCGTCTCGACATCGAGCAGGATTAGTGGCTCATCTTCAACGACCAGAACCGTCCCGACCATCATTTGTTAATGCCCCGCTAGTTGCGCACTACTACGCGCACAACGCGGTATAGGTTCCCACCAATTGATGTCGGGAAGCGTACGGCGCTCCCCAGCCGTGGGTGGCCTACCGGTCCTGTGGTGTTCCACTGGACCAACTCGACTTCCCTTCCCGGTCACTTCCCGCGCTGCCTTGGCGACTCCGTTGATGAGGGGTCGCCGCAACGGGTTCCGCCAATCCTTGGCGCTACTGGAGACGTGGGCAGCGGGCAGGTTCTGGAGTGCTGGGATCAACCCAGCCCATTTAAAGTAGCGTTGCGTTTGATGCATTGGATCGCGATCCGCTTCGCTCGCCATGACTTCCTCCCAATGATACTGCCATGCAATCCATCAGGTTGTGGACCCGTCAATGGGCGGCAGGTTGGAACAGTTCGATCACGTTGCCGGACAGGCCCTCTAGCAAGATCTGCGAGCCAGCAATGCCTCTGATGATGACCTCGTTGCGGAATGGCAGCCCGGCACCTTTCAGCCGCTCGACTTCCCCTTTCAGATCTTCGACATGCAGCAGGATGCGGTTCCATCCGCCGGGCACCGGACGGCGACGGTCCGGACGCCGCGCTCCGGAACTTGCGATCCCGCTCAACAGCAGCCGCAGGGGACCACGGGCCACTGATGCAAAGGCCGTCCGTGCGTCCTGCTCGATAGTGAACCAAAGGCGCCGTGTGTAGAAGTCGACGGAGATTGCGACATCCTCGACAATGTACCGAACACTGGCTGGCGTCATTATGATGACCTTTCAAAGGCCACCAGGCCAATTCTAACAGAGGCAACTTCCCATGAGCAACGCCACCGACCAACATACAACGGCGGGGGTGCAAGCGCCGAAGCGCGGGTCCGCTGGGGAAGTCTTCCTCGTGTTCCTGAGGCTTGGGCTGACCTCGTTTGGCGGGCCTATCGCGCATCTCGGTTACTATCGCAGCGAACTGGTGTTGCGTCGCAAATGGCTAGATGAGCAAGCGTATGGCGATCTCGTTGCCCTTTGCCAATTCCTTCCCGGTCCGGCGTCCAGCCAGGTGGCCTTCGCCCTCGGCGTCTTCAGAGGTGGTGGCCTGGCAGGTGGCCTTGCCGCATGGCTCGCCTTTACCTTGCCCTCGGCACTGATCCTTGTGGCGTTCGCGTTCGGTGCGGCAGCGTTTCGTGGCCTGATCGCAGACGGCGTATTTTACGGGCTCAAGCTCGTGGCCGTTTGCGTGGTGGCACAAGCAATCTGGGGCATGGCGCGAACGCTGACGCCGGACAAGGAACGCGCCGCCATTGCGCTCCTCGCGATTGCGGTTGTCGTCGGCTTCGGCGGATCGTTCGGGCAAATCGCTTCAATCGTCCTTGGGACCCTCGCCGGGTTGTGGCTTTGCCGCGACGAGGGGACCTCGGTGCCCGGACATTTGAGTTTTCCCGTATCGGCCCGCAGCGGCGCTGTTTCGCTCGCACTGTTCACTGCCCTCCTTATTTTTCCGTCGCTGGTGGAAAGGGCTACAGGAAGTCACGCTGTTGGCCTCTTTGACGCCTTTTACCGCTCGGGAGCCTTGGTCTTCGGGGGAGGCCATGTGGTGCTGCCGCTGCTGCAAACGGCGGTCGTCAATACGGGCTGGGTGAAGAGCGAAGCGTTCCTGCAGGGATATGGACTGGCGCAGGCGATGCCGGGACCGCTCTTCACGTTCGCTGCCTATCTGGGGAGCGTGGCAAGCCCAGTTCCGAATGGCCTGGCTGGCGCAGCGATCGCGCTTGTAGCGATCTTTCTCCCCGGTACGCTGCTCGTTTGCGGCATGTTGCCGTTTTGGGACGCCCTGCGGTCGCGGCCAGGCGCCCAGGCTGCGATGCGCGGTGCGAATGCGGCTGTGGTCGGAATCCTGGGGATGGCTCTCTACGATCCGGTGTGGAAGAGCGCCGTCGTCACGCCAGGGGATTTTGCTCTGGCTGTGACAGGGTTCTTGCTTCTGGTCGTTTGGCGGATGCCGTCGTGGGTTGTGGTGGTGTTTCTTGCCGCTGCTGGCGCGCTGCGCGCCTCGGTGATGTGACAATGGCCTTTGCAATGGCGCGTGCCTGAATCCTGGCGTTGGCGAAGCAGCCACGAACATTTGGCCGCATTCCCGTGAACCATAGATCCGGCAGTGTCGGGCGATGATCGCCGCCGTTGAAAAGCGGAACGCCTTTGCCTTCCAGAAGGCCAAGCTTGCCCACCATCGGTTCGAGGCCAGTGCGATGGCGCGTCGTCGCGATCACGATTTCGGGGCCGACCAGGATTGCCATTGGCCAGGATCACGCCACGCGTGGTAAATGCCTCACCGCAGGAAGAGCGATGACTTTGCGGACCTTCATGGGCTCGACTGCACCGTCGTCGGTCGCAATCGCGGTGTGCACCGAGGCGAAGGCTGGTCGAGCAATGCCGACCGCAAAACCCGAGCAAAACTGATCGCAGCCAAAGCCATAAACCCGTCACTGTGAGGCTCGGTCGGGGGTCTTATGGATGTGATTTTGATTGCATCCATCTTTTAGAAATCCATAATATAGGGCGCATTGAATTCGGCTTGTTTGGGGAGGAAGTGTCATGCCTAAGGTTTCGGATCTCTTTTTTAAGACAGCTATCGTGTGGCTCATTCTGGGGATTGGCGCCGGCCTACAAATGGCGATCTCGGGCGACCATGGTGCCTTTCCGGCACATGCACACATCAATCTGCTCGGCTGGGTCACATCCGCAATCTTTGGCGGGTACTATGCGCTTAACCCGGCAAAGGCGGCGCGGAGAATCGCGATGGTCCACTACGGCGTGTATAACGTCGGGCTGATAATCATGCTGCCAGCGCTTTATCTGATGCTGCAAGGCAATACGGCACTTGAGCCGGTCGTCGCTGGCGGCTCGCTGATCGTCGCAGCCGCTGTGCTGCTTTTCGCACTCGTGGTTTTCTCGAGCGGAAGCGTGCGCTCGGTGTCTGAGTTATCGCCCGCAACACGCTGACTTGACCGCGGAAGTCATTGCGCCGGTGCGTCAGCAAAAGCCGCGCCCGGTAGCAGATTTCCGACTGGATGTAAGCCTAGCGGAACCAGCCAGTGCGCATCACGTGGGCGATGCCAGCGCATCGGCCTTGTCGGTCTTGTTGCGCTGCGCCGACATCGAGACACGCACATGTTGAGTCTCCAGTCAGATGGCCGGTCCCTATCGGTAACCGACCCCCGATATGTAATCGCGGAGAAGTCTATCTTCGTTTTCAGATTCGCCCAATAATGCTTGCAGCGCATCTCGTGTGTAAATAATGCCGATTGGCTTTTGTGCCTCATCGAGGACCGGAATGCGCTGAAGACCCCGTTCATTCATCACGGTCCACACATCAAGAAGCCCCTCATTCTCTCGGCAATAGGTAACATCGCGCGTCATGATGCTGTCTATCCTGGCCGTACAACCGAATCCGAGACACTGACTGATCTGGCCAACAATGTCGGTCTTTGTAACGACACCGACCATGTTCCCTCGCTCACACACCACAACGAGGTCGGTGTGCGGCTTGGACATCATTCTGGCCGCTTCTTTAATCTGAGCCTTTGCTTCGATTACCGCGAGCCGCTCGAACGCGCGTGGCAACATCTTCCCGACCAACATCGTTCCTGTTCCTGTGAAATCGCTTGGCGTGAAAATCCGTGGGCGCTCAGGATTGTCCGTAGGGTAACAGCGCCCTGTTATTATCGGCAATCAAATCGGCATACGATAGCCGTAGAACTCATGATCCTCATTGTAACCGCCCTGACCCGCGCCGAGGTCGGCGAAATCGCGCACGAACTCGATCGCTGCGACCC
>NZ_RZRQ01000439.1:0-3892 GCF_003997785.1 Mesorhizobium sp. M7D.F.Ca.US.004.01.2.1
GCCGCGCCCGTGGCTCGGCGCCTTGTCGGCCGAAAGCGACGGCAAGGTGGTGGTGATGAGCGTGACCGAAGGCGGCCCGGCGGCCAAGGCCGGCCTGCGCCAGGGCGACATCATCTCCGACATCCGCGACGGCGCGGTCGATGGGCTGGCCGATTTCTATCGCAAGCTGTGGGAGAGCGGCTCGGCCGGCGCCGAGATCCCGATGCGGGTGCTGCGCGACGGCCGCGAAACCTGGCTGCGCGTCAAGTCGGCCGACCGCGGCAGCTTTCTCAAGAAGCCACAGCTGCAGTAGGCGCGTCAGCCACGCCATGCATCCGAGACTGCTCAAGACTTTCCTGGCGGTGGCGCGAAGCCGCAACATCACGCGTGCCGCCGAGACGGTCCACCTCGCGCAATCCAGCGTCAGCGACCAGATCCAGACGCTCGAAACGGAGCTTGGTGCGGCCCTGTTCACGCGTACGAAGTCCGGCCTTGAGCTGACGCCGGCGGGGCTGGCGCTGAAGCCGATCGCCGAGGACCTGTTGCGGCTCAATGGCGAGGCGCGCGCGGCCGTGCAGGCTGCGGCCGGACGGACGGGCGGACATGTGACCATCGGCGCGCTGGAGACGATCGCCTCGGCACGGCTGGCGCCCTGGCTGCCGGCGTTCCAGGCCGGCCATCCCGAGATAGCCGTGCGGATGAAGGTGACGGACAGCGGCACGCTGCGGCACCTGCTGGAGGATGGCGACATCGACGTCGCCTTCTGCTTCGACCGTCGTGATGTGGGGAGGAAGAGCACCGCCGATGAACGCCTCGCCAGGCGCACAATAGCGGCCGAACCGCTGGTGCTGGTCGCGGCTCCGGGGCAGCGCAGAGCAGCGCATGACCTGGCCGCCCTTGCCACGCTCTCCTTCGTGGCAACGGAGCCCGGATGCATCTACCGGCACATGTTCGACACGGCCTTTGCCGAGGCGGGCGTTGCCGCACCCAGACTTGCCGCTGAGCTCGGCAGCATCGGCGCCATTGCGCGGCTGGTGGCGGCCGGCACGGGGCTGGGTCTCGTGCCGCGCCTTGCCGTCGGCGATGCGCTGGCGCGTGGCGACCTCGTCGAAATGCCATGGCCCGGCCAGGTGCTGACAGCGCCGCTGGCGATGATCTGGCGCCGCCGCCGCGTCCAGCCGCCGGCGCTGCGGCAATTGCTTGCCGCTGCGCGCGACACGCTGGTGCCGGTCCTGTCGCGCGCCAAGGCTGGTTCAGGACTTGAATCGGCGAACCGCTCCAAGGCCTTGTTTGCAAACAATTCCTGACGGAAGCGGTGGCGGTCTAGATAAGGCGGTGGCCGCCCTCGACATGCAGCGTCGTTCCAGTGGTAAAGCCATTGCCGATCAGGAAGGCGATGGCGTCGGCGATATCATCGGGTTGGCCGATCCGCCCGACCGGCAGCCGCTCGGCCATCGCGGCCAGCGTCTCATCCTTGCGATCGCCGGCCACCTGGACCCAGATCGTGGTGTCGACCCAGCCGGGTGACACGGCATTGACGCGGATCGGCGCGAGCTCCACGGCCAGCGCCCGCACCAGCCCTTCGAGCGCGGCATTGACCGATGCAACGACGGAACCGCGCGCGGCCGGCCGGTAGGCGGCAACGCCGGAAACGAAGGTCATCGAACCGGTCGCTGCCAGCCGCGGTGCGCCGTGCTTGGCGAGCAGCAGCGGGCCATACAGCTTGCTCTCAACCACCTTTTGCGCCGCCTTCAGGTCAAGCTCCGGCAACAGCTGGTAGGCGCCTTCGATGTTGGCGGCGGTGCTGACGATGTGGTCGAGCCCGCCAATGCGCGCGAAAAGTCCGGCGACCCGGTCCTCCCGGGTGACGTCGATGGCCGCCACCTCGAGGGCGCCGGGATTGCCCAGCGCCTCGCGCGCCTGTTGTAGGCGGTCCTCGCCGCGCCCGGCGATGACCACCTCGGCGCCGGCCTCAAGGCAGCGCCTGGCCAGCGCCAGACCCATGCCGGAGCCGCCGCCGACGATCAGGATTTTCTGATTTGAAATGCTCATTTCGCTCTGCCTTTGCTTGGATGACAAGGGCATGGATTGGCAGTTCGGCGCGACAGAAGGAACCGGAAGAAACCGATAGCGCCATCGGAAAGGCCGATGGAGCAGGGCGGACAAGCGCCGTCTCTGGCTCAGCGCACCAGCGGACTTTCCCAGACGACAAACAGCAAAGCTTTCAGCTGGGCAAAGCGCTCCGGCCCAAGTTCGATGCGCCACTCCTCCTCGATCTCGCGCAGGATATCGACCATTTTCCAGAAGGCAGCATGGCCGCGTTCGGTGGACCGCACCACGCGCGCACCGCCGTCGCCGGGAATGTCGGAGCGAACCAGATAGCCGTAACCTTCGAGACTGCTGAGCAGTTGGTTGATGGCCTGTTTGCTCATGCCGGCACGCTCGGCGATGGTGCCGGGCCGCGCGCCGTCCGGTCCGGGAAACTGCAACACCGCCATATGCGGCAGGCGCAATTCGTCGAAACCGGCGGCGTTGAGTTCCTTGATCAGCCGTCGCTGGATCGCTTGTGCCGGCACGCGCAGCAGGGCGCCGATTAGCAGGTTCTCGGTCTTGGTCTGCAGAACTTCCGCTGAGGTGGCCATTGACGATCCGGTAAATTGAGTTTACTGATAGCTAGTAAATGTAATTTACCGGAGGGGTTTGCGCAATGTCAGTCATGAATCTTCAGGTCAATCCAGCCAATGAAATCATCGGCACCACGGGTCTGTCGGTTCGCTTCCTGGTAACGGGCGACAATTCGAACGGCAGCGTTGCTGCCTTCGAGCTGATGGTGCCGGGCGCGCAGCGGCTGCCGGCGCCGGCGCACAGCCACGACCACTATGAAGAGACGATCTATGGCATTGACGGTGTGCTGACCTGGACCGTCGACGGCAAGCCGATCGAGGTCGGACCAGGAGAGGCGCTGTGCATTCCGCGTGGCGCAGTCCATCGCTTCGACAACAATGGCAGCACGGATGCGAAGGCGCTGTGCGTCGTCACACCGGCGGCGATCGGCCCGGACTATTTCCGCGAGGCTTTCGGCCTGCTCAACGCCGCCGCCGGCGGTCCGCCGGACATGGCCAGGATGATGGACATCATGCGCCGCCACGGGCTGACGCCTGCAGCGCCGCCACCGAGTTGAAGTCGGTCGAAGAGGCGCCGGTCATTCGCCGCAAGCGGTGAAGGTGGTGCCCGGGGTCCAGTCCTTGAAGGCGATGGTCTGGCCTTCGACCGAGACGGTCTTGTGCTTCGTGCTGCCGTCCGGCTGCTTTTCGCTGCTGGTGCCTTTGCCGGTCAGCACATTGTACTCGCAGGCGCTTTCGGCATTCTCCTCCATATAGTCATAATGGTCATAGGCAAAGCCGGCGACGATGAAGGCGCCGTTGCGCCAGGCGATGGTCAGCGTCATGTCGGTCCGTTCGC
This sequence comes from Mesorhizobium sp. M7D.F.Ca.US.004.01.2.1, assembly GCF_003997785.1. Taxonomy (NCBI): domain Bacteria; kingdom Pseudomonadati; phylum Pseudomonadota; class Alphaproteobacteria; order Hyphomicrobiales; family Phyllobacteriaceae; genus Mesorhizobium; species Mesorhizobium sp. M7D.F.Ca.US.004.01.2.1. Next base: position 3,442 of record NZ_RZRQ01000439.1, read on the forward strand.
TGCCGATCTCCATCGCCGGCAGGTAGAATTTGATCGAGCCGTTGGGCAGCATCGTCAGTTCCGGCTCGGTGTCGGAGTTCTCGTTGCCCGGGCGGTCGTAGTTGTTCCATTCGCCGAGGATCTGCCCGTGCACGATTTCAACGGGCTTGAGGTAATTGTGCTCCTTGTCCCGGAGGAAGAAGTGAACGTCCATCGGATGGCCGGGCTCTGTCTCGACCACCATGGCAAGGTCGACGGCGCCATCGCCATTGAAGTCGCCGGTCACCGCGGTGATGATTTTCCGGGTTTCGATCGGTTCGGCGAGGGCCATGGTCGGCAGCAAAAAGGCAAGGGCGAGGAGCGGAGATTTCATGTCGTATTCCCCCCGGGAGCGAGATGGCGTGCCCGAGCACGAGCATGGCAGGTATTCCGAGATTTTCTACAGCGGGGCCGGGAGAAAAATGTTCAGGTC
>NZ_RZRQ01000043.1:0-26830 GCF_003997785.1 Mesorhizobium sp. M7D.F.Ca.US.004.01.2.1
TTCCAGGGCTGGGTCAAGAAGCACGGCGCGCTCGCCGACAAGGCAGCCACAGGCCTGCAGCCGATCTGGTCGATGCCGCATTCCAAGCCGGTCGCCTTCGCCGATGTCCGCGCCAAATCCGAAGAGCGGATTGGCCAGATCCTCGGCGAACTCGGCCTCAAGCGCTGAAACAGGAGAAATCGTCATGTCACTATCAGCACGCGACGCAACGCATTCCAACATCTTCAAGGCGATGAAGGACATCACCTTCGAGCAGACGATTTCGCACCAGTGCGGCGTCACCATGAACGACTCGGTCGAGGCGAGGGCCATCGCCGAATTCATGGGCCTTAAGCCGAACGTAACCGTCACCTACCAACCGGCGATGATCCGCATCGATGGCACCGGCAAGCTGATCTTCAAGATGGACGAGATCAGCGAATATCTCGGCCGCGAGATGACGGCGGAAACCTTTGAGGTGAACAGCTCCACCCACTACGGGCGGATGGTGCGCATCGACGACAACACCGTGATCCTGTTCGGCAACATGGACGAGATGTTCGAATACATCGAATAGGCGCCCCAAAAATCCGGCGCGCCGCTGGGTGCGGCGCGCCGAACCGATCAACGCGATTGCTGCGGAGGCAACCATGTACAGAACACCGGAAGGCAAGGACATTTTCGTGATCGACGGCCACACTCATTTCTGGGACGGCAGCCCCGAAAACCAGAAGAACATCCATGGCAAGCAGTTCATCGAGTGCTTCTATGCCTATCACACCGGGCTGAGCCCGAAGGACCAGTTGTGGGAGAAGAGCAAGTTCGAGAAATACAGCGCCGACGACCTCTATCGCGACCTGTTCATCGACGGGCCCGATGATGTGGCGATCGTCCAGTCGACCTATCTCAAGGATTTCTACAAGAACGGCTTCAACACGATCGAGCGCAACGCCGAGGTGGCCAAGCGCTATCCGGAGCGGTTCATCGTCAACGGCGCCTTCGATCCTCGCGATGGCGAGAAGGCGCTGGAATACATCCACTTCCTCAAGGAGACCTACGACGTCAAGGGCGTGAAGATGTACACGGCCGAATGGAATGGCGCTTCCAAGGGCTGGAAGCTCACCGATCCCGATGCCTACAAGTGCTTCGAACTCTGCGACAAGCTCGGCATCCGGAACATCCACGTCCACAAGGGCCCAACCATCCTGCCGCTCTCGAAGGATGCGTTCGACGTTCATGACGTCGACCACGCGGCGACGGATTTCCAGGGCCTCAACTGGATCATCGAGCATTGCGGCCTGCCGCGCCTCGACGATTTCTGCTGGATCGCGACGCAGGAAACCAATGTCTATGGCGGCTTGGCGGTGGCACTGCCCTTCATCCACGCGCGGCCGCGCTATTTCGGCGAGGTCATCGCCGAGCTGCTGTTCTGGCTCGGGCCGGAGAAGATCCTGTTCGGCTCCGACTACGCGATCTGGACGCCGCGCTGGCTGGTCGAGAAATTCTGGGCCTATCAGATTCCCGAGGACATCGCCGCCGAGCGGGGTGTGCAGCTGACCGACGAGATCAAGGAGAAGATCCTCGGCCTCAACGCCGCGCGTCTCTACAACATCGACATCGAAGCCAAGAAGAAGGCGCTTGCCAGCTCGCCCTTCAGCATTGCGGCGGAGTAGGAGCCATGGCAACCGCCAGTGTTTCCGGCGGCCGCGAGAAGGAACTCTGGCGGCGCCTTGGTGAGGTCAACGACCCGGAACTCGACGAACCCGTCACCGAGATGGGTTTCGTCGAGCGGGCCGCGGTGACGGGTGATGGCAGCGTGGAGATCGACTTCCGCCTGCCGACCTACTGGTGCTCGCCCAACTTCGCGTTCCTGATGCTGGACGGCGTCCGCAAGGCGCTCGACCAGCTCTCCTGGAAGCCTGCCTATCGCGTCAAGCTGCACGACCACATGTTCGCCGAAGAGGTTAATCGCGGCATGGCAGAGGGCAAAAGCTTCGGCGATATCTTTGCCTTGCTTGCCGAGGATCAGGATCTCGGCGGCTTGCGCGAAACCTTCGCGATGAAGGCCTTCAAGCGGCGCCAGGAGGCGGTCCTGCGCGGCCTCAGGGCGCACGGTCTGACCGATCGGGAAATCCTCGGCATGGACCTGCCGGCATACGACGTCGCGCGGTTCGAACCGGGCGAGGCGGCCAAACAGAAGCCGCGATACCGGGCGGCGCTGCTCGCGCGTTTTCCCGACCGTCGGGCGGACGATCCTGTCTTCGTCTCCTGGGTCGGACAACGCATACCGCCTAGCGCGCTCGGTGCCTATCTCGCCGAGCTGCGCGGTGTGCGCATCAACATGGAGTTCAACGGCGCGCTGTGCCGGGGGCTCAAGCAGACCAGATACAAGGAACTGGATGTGGTCGATGGCGAACCGACGCTGGTCGATTTCATTCTGGATCGCGTGCCGGCACGAACCGCGCCGACCGCCTGAAGCAGAGCCGACAACAACGGCCTCCCCCGCACGAGGCCCCTAACCAACAACCCGCCCGTAAGGCGGAAGGAGGAATCATGCCCAAGATAATGCTTCATAATTCGCAGGCCCGCCGGGCTCTCGCCCGTGGCGTCTTCCGGCTTGCAGCCGCCGTCGAGCCGACGCTCGGCCCCAAAGGCATGAACGCCATGATCGACCGGCCGATCGGCACGCCGATGGTGACCCGCGACGGCGTCAGCATCGCCTCCGAGATCGAGCTGCACGACCGTTTCGAAAACATGGGCGCGCAGGTCGTCCGTGAAGTGTCGATGCAGACCAACGAGATCGCCGGCGACGGCACCACGACTGCCATCGTGCTCGCCAACGCGCTCATCCAGGGTGGCGTCGAGGCGAATGAGCGCGGCGTGAAGTCCGTCGATCTCTGCAAAGGCATCGACCTCGCCGTGGCGGCGGTTGTGGCGGCACTCAAGGCCTCGGCCAAACCGGCCAAGGGCAACGGCATCCTGGCGTCGGTCGCCAACATCGCCGCGACCAACGCGAAGCTTGGCGCGCTGGTGGCGGAAGCCCATCGGCGGGTGGGTACCGAAGGCGTCATCACTACCGACTTCAGCGTCACCACCGAGACCACGCTCGATGTCGTCGAGGGCATGTCCTTCGAACGCGGCTACCTCTCTCATCACATGGTGACCGATCAGGAGAAGATGGAGGCTGTTCTCGAACGGCCCTACATCCTGATGACCGACCTCAAGATCAAGGAACCCGGGCAGCTCGATGCGGTTCGCCGCATCGCCGACGAGGATGGCCGGCCGCTGCTGATCGTGTCCGAAGAAATGTCGCCGGAAGTGGTGGTGACGCTGCTCGGCAAGCAGGGACCGGGGCGATATCTCGTCGTCCACCCGCCGGAATATGGCCACTGGCGCAAGGCGATGATGGAGGATCTGGCCATCATCACAGACGGCAAGGTGATCGCGCGCGATCTCGGCGGCCGGCTGGAGGATATCACCGCTGAGGATCTCGGCACGGCCGACCGGGTGAAGACCAGTTCGTCCTACACCTCGATCATTCGTGGCGGCGGCGACCATGCGGCTATCGCCTCGCGCCGCGCCCAGGTGCAGCGGCAGTATGAAGCCTCGCCGCCGAACATCGACCAGGACAAGTTGCGCGAACGCCTGGCCAAGCTCTCCGGCGGCACAGCGATCCTCTATGCCGGCGGCGTCACGCCGGTCGAGCAGAAGCGGACCATCCAGCTGATCGAGGATTCCTTGAACGCGGTGCGAGCCGCGTCCGAAGAGGGCGTGGTCGCTGGCGGCGGCTCGGCGCTTGCCCAGATCGCGCCGCTGCTCGACAAGGTAGCGGCTGGCGTCGACGGCGATGTCGCCGAAGGCGTGCGCCTTGTGCGCTCGGTTCTGTCGCGGCCGCTGTGGCGCATCGCCGCCAACGCCGGCGCCGATCCTGAGGCGGTGGTGACCGAGGTCACCCGCATCAATGGCGGCTACGGCTACAACGCAGCAACCGGCACATACCAGAACATGTTCGAGGCAGGCATCATCGACCCCGTCCGCGTCACCTACACGGCGCTCGCCAACGCAGCTTCGGTGGCGACGCTGATCCTGACCACCGAAACGCTGATTGGCGATCTTGCAGAGGACGAGGATCCGACGGCCGGACCGGCACGTGGCGGCGGCTCTGAAAAACTCGGCCGCGCCTGAGGCGACAATTCCAACGGAACGATTTCGACGTTGAAAGGGATACGACGATGAAAGCTGCCAGACTGTACGAGTACGACCCGAAGATGAACGTCCAGCTCAAGATCGAGGAGGTCAAGGCGCCGACAATCACCGCTCCCGACGAGGTGATCGTGCGGGTGGGTGCCGCCGGCCTCTGCCGCACCGACCTGCACATCATCGAAGGTGTGTGGAAGCCGACCATGGATCCCGAAGGCACACTGTTGCCTTACATCATGGGCCACGAGAATGCCGGTTGGGTCGAGGAAGTCGGCAGCGGTGTCAGGTCGGTCAAGCGCGGTGACGCCGTGATCTGCCATCCCTTCCGCTCATGCGGCATCTGCCTCAACTGTCGCCATGGCGAGGATATGTATTGCGACAACGGCCAATTCCCCGGCCTTGGCATGAATGGCGGCTTCGCCGAGTATTTCATCACCAGCGAACGCTCGCTGATCAAGTTGAACGCCAACATCACGCCGATCGAGGTGGCGCCGCTGGCCGATGCCGGCATCACCGCCTACCGTGCCGCCAAACGCGCCGCCAAGCTGTTGCGGCCAGGCAGCTATTGCGTGTTGCTCGGCATAGGCGGGCTTGGCCATATCGCTCTGCAATCGCTGCATGCGATCTCGGGCTGCCGCATCATCGCCGTCGATCGCGAGCCGGCGGCGCAAGTTCTGGCCAGGGATCTGGGCGCCGACTTCGTGCTCGACGGGGGGCCGAACGTTGTCGAGGAGGTCGCCCAGATCACTGGCGGCGGTGCGCATGTGGTGATCGACTTCGTCGGCGAACTCGGCGTCGAGAACATCTGCTGGAAGATGGTGCGCAAGGGCGGGCAACTGTTCGTCGTCGGCTATGGCGGCAACATAAACGTGCCGACCGCACATCTCGTCATCGAGGAGATCAACATCGGCGGCAGCCTGGTAGGCAATTTCACCGAGCTTGTCGAACTGATGGAGCTCAACGCCGACGGCAAGGTGAAGATGCATTACACCGAATATAATCTCGCCAGCATCAACACCGCCCTCGACGATTTCAAGAACCGTCGGTTCACCGGGCGTGGCGTCATCGTGCCCTGAGGCATCCGGCCGGATTGCGCGTGGAAGCCGGCCAGCAGACTGATCTTATCGGCCACAACTCCCCAACCCATGGCTCAAATGCCATGGGTTTCTTTTGTGCCGCGTGTCAGATGAAACCGCGCCGGATGCCGTATTGGCCGAGCTTGCGATAAAGCGTCGGCCGCGAAATGCCGAGTCTGAGCGCAACCTTGCTGAGATTGCCGCCCTCCGCGGCAAGCGCATTCTTGATCGCCTGGCGTTCCGCATCCTCGAATGTACATACGGGCGCTTCGAGCATGGCTGTGGGATGGTCGCCATGCATGGCCAAGGTGTTGCGATTGCCCGCGTTGATTTCGCCAGGAAGATCCTGCAGTTCGATCGTGTTGCCGCGCGTCAGTATGTGCAGGCGCTCGACCAGGTTCTTCAGTTCACGCACATTTCCTGGCCAGCGATAGGCAAGCAGCGCATCGAGCGCGTCGTTTGAAAACTCCAGCGGATCATTGCCTGCCAACTTCGCGATCTGACGATTGAAATGCTCGATCAGCAACAACACGTCGTCGCCGCGATCGCGCAAAGCCGGGACATGAATCGAGACCGCGCCGATGCGGTAGTAGAGATCGCTGCGGAAGCGCCCGGCCGCGACTTCCTGCTTGAGGTCGCGATTGGTCGAGGCGACCAGCCGCACGTCCACCGGCCGACCTCTGGAGTCGCCGATGCGGTGGACCACGCGCTCCTCGAGGACACGCAACAGGAAGGGCTGGATTTCGAGCGGCAACTCGCCGATTTCGTCTAGGCTGAGCACGCCGCCATTGGCGAGTTCGAAGATGCCCGGCTTGCCGTCACGCGAAGCGCCGGTGAAGGCGCCGGCGACATGGCCAAACAATTCGCTGCCGAACAGTTCCTTGGTGATTGCACCGCAGTTCATGGCGATGAACGGATCGTTTTCGATGCGCCGGCTGCCGGCATGGACAAGCCGTGCAAACAACTCTTTTCCGACACCCGTTTCGCCTTCTATTAGCAACGAGGTGACACCCTTCGACCCGGCCACCCGGGAGGCGACATCGACGGCAGCCAGCAATTTTTCGCTTTCGCCGACGATCATCGCCGCGGCTGTCCGCAGGTGCTTGTTCTCCTCCCGGCGGATCACCGTCATGCTCGAGACGGCCGGCACCGAGGGAAACACCAGAGCCGCGCCACGAAGATCGCCATCAAGCTTCAGCGGCGTGACATGGCAGGATCGCAGATGCGCCGGCAGTGCGTTGGCGAGATCGGTGTCGGAGCCGGAGGCCGGCAGGTTCATCAGCCAGCGACCACGCCCTGGTTCCATCGGGCCGTCCATCATCTCGGTCGTGTCGCCATTGGGTACATTGTTGCAGAAGATCGCGCGGCCACGATGATCGACGATCACCAACCCGTCTTTCCGGCGGTAGCTGGGTGCCGAGGAAATGAAGGCTTCGAGCAGACGCGTGCGCTGCTCCTGCTGTTGTTCGGCGAGTGCCTTTTCAATTTGCCTGGCGGTGGCGGCGACGAGCGCCGTGTTGTGCGGCCGGAAGATCGGCGAATAGCCTGACAGGTCGACAACGCCGATGATCTTGCCGTCCAGGGGATCGCGGATCGGTGCACCGGCGCAGGTCCAGGATTTGATGCCGGCGCAGAAATGTTCGGCGGCGTGCACGAAAATCGGTTCGCCGGTCCACAATGCCGTGCCGATGCCGTTGGTTCCGACGGCGTCCTCATTCCATTTGCCGCCGATACCCAGATGAATATCCATGCCGTCATGCAAGGTCTTCTTGTCGCCGATCGCGTCGATCAGCACGCCATCGCTGTCGGCAAGCACCAGCATTGCTCCCGTCCCTTCCAGCAACTGGCCAAGGGACGCAAACGATCGCCGCGCCGCCGAAAGCAGTTCGGCGTTGGCACGGGTCAGATATTCGATCTCGTCACGATCGCTGCTCAGCGGCGCTTCGATGCCTTGCGCGTTGATGCCGCCGGTGGCGCTGCGATACCAGGAATCGTGGATCAGCGAGCGGACATGGACCGGATCGCGGGCGCATTTCGGCTCGTCGGCCAGAAAACTTTCCCAAGCGCGCATGGTGGCGCGCTCGTCATAGTCGATGTTGTCCAGAACCAATTGTCCGGCGGCCATCGACGCACGCGCCGGAAGAGCATTGGTCTTCATCTGATCAGGGCCGTTCGCGTGTCTCATTCAGTCATCACAGTACCTTTGAGGTATGCCATTTCTGTATGCTGTCGCGGATTGGGCGTGCTCAGCGACGCCCAGTGCCGGGGTCAGTCGATGCCGAGTTTCGCGCCGATGTCGGCGGCAAGCTGTTCTTCGCCATAGGTGGCAGTCAGGCGGGCTCCGTCCAGTTCGGCAAGTGCCTCGGCGACGGTTTCGTCGACCGGTGAGAAAAAGCCGTTCTGCTTCGTTGCCAGGACGAAGATCTGTTCCCCATTCCGGTCGCGGACATCGCCGATATGATGAAGCTGGCGGCCGGTGTTCTGATCCTTGGAGATCACGCGGCCGTTCATGGTGACGCGGATGGAGGGGCTCGCTTCGGCCACGCTTGCCGCGCTGCCGCCAACGTGGATGATCAGGCCTTCCGCCTTGGGTTGCTGGCGTGGCTTCCGGGAAGCCGAATAGCCGCCACCGCTGATTTGGTCGGCAAGGCGAACGATGGTCGCGCGGTTCTGCTCGATCAGTCTTTTGACCTGCATGTCCTCGCGCCGCGGGCCATCCCGCTTGGAGATGATTTCGACCATGAATCCTCCCAGATTCGCTTGGCGCCGTGAGTTCGGCTCAGTTCTTCTTGCTGCGAACCCTACACCGTCCCTGTGAGGTTCGCCATTCACATCAGGTAGCACTAAGATTTGTACAGATGGTAGCAACTGGCTGCTACACGGGGTTCGAGTGAACGCCACCGAGGTCGCCTTTGGATCCTCGTTTCATTCTTTGGCGGCACCGACGCTGAGGCCTGGCGGGTGCGTCAGATCCAGACAGCCACGCCGGTGCAGTTTGACACTCATTGCGGATGGGTCGGCTCTGAGGTAATTTAGACCCCAATCGGATGGGGAAAGTGGCTGCTGTCGCGACGGTTTTTCTTTTTGTTCCTGTCTCGGCGGATTGTGAGCTCTTTAACAGACCTTGATACCGCAACCTGGGAGCTTGTGGTCATCAGGTAGCGACGGTTGAAACAGTTGCCATGCTCCGACTTTGCGGATTCATCGCGGTCTTCCTCGTAGCGGCCTTCACGACCTTCGATGCGTCGGCCGATCGAAGGGTCGCCCTGGTGATCGGCAATTCTCAGTACCGCGAAATCCCCGCTCTGAAGAATCCTGACAAGGATGCCGAGGACGTATCCAAGACGTTTCGGTTGGCCGGTTTCGAAGTGTTCGTCGCCAAGGATCTCACAAAGCTGCAGTTCGAGGAACAGTTCCGCAACTACCTCGCGGCGGCGGACGGCGCCGATCTGTCCGTCGTCTACTATTCAGGTCACGGCTTCCAGATCGGTGGCGAGAATTTCCTGATCCCGGTGGATGCCTCGCTGAAGAATGCGGCCGACATAGAGGTCCAGGCGGTCAAGCTGGACGATGTCCTCCAGCAGTTGCGCGCGAAATCGAAGATCCAGGTGATCATTCTCGATGCCTGTCGCAACAATCCGTTTCCGCGCAAGGATTATTGGCTAAGGGACCAGTTGATCACGGCGGGTAACACCGGCCTTGCGCAGGTCAAAAGCTCCTTGAACACGCTGATCGCCTTTGCCACCGAGCCAGGAGCGGTCGCCTATGATGGAGCGGGAGACCTCAGCCCGTTTTCATCCGCATTCTCTCGTCGCGCGCTGGCGCCGAACCAGGAGATACGCACGGTCATGGCCGCGGTGCGCCGCGATGTGGTCGAGGCCACTGACGGCAAGCAGGTTCCGTGGGAAAACTCCTCGCTCATCGACGAGGTGGTCCTGATGCGCCGCACCAGCCGGCCTTCATTGCCGCCGGTTCTGGAGAAGGTCGTGCCGTCGGGTGTCGGGCCTGTTGCCCTGGACTTGCCGGAACCGGTCGACGTCGATGGCGGATCAATCACCGTCAGCATCGAAAGGCCGCCTGCGCTCGGACGCCTGCTGCTGGACGGCAAGGCTGTCGCGGTGGGCGAGCAGATCCAGGGCAAGGACCTGCCGCGCCTGAAGCTGGATGTGCCCAAGGGGGCCGGTGCGACGGAAGAGGTGGACATGCTGGCCTACGCCACGCATGACAATTGGGGCGGCGAAGCCCAGGGCATCATGGTGTTTCGTGTCAAGAGCGGCCAGGGCGCCGAGGGCGAACAGATTGTGGCCTCGCTCGAGACCGAGCAGAAACAGCAGGTGCTGGAGCGGGGCATCCATATCACCGGCGCCGCCGAGGCGATCGAAAACCGGCAGATCAGCGTCCCGGTCGGTGTCGGCCCGGTTCCGCTGAAGCTGGACTTCCCGACCAAGGATCCCGCGGTCAGCCTGAAACTCGCGAGCTATCCGGCGACCGGTACGCTGTCCCTGCCGGATCGTCCCCTGTCGCCAGAGTCGAGCCTGATGGCGGATGAGGTCGACAACTTGCGCTATGAACCCCAGATCGGGGCCGCCGAACCGGTCGAGGTCGGCTTTGAAATCCGCGCGGACAGCAGTTCCTCCAAGCCCGCCACGATGAAGCTGTCGCCAAGCGTTGATCCTTGCGACCAGGCCGCCGGCGAGCCTCTCGATCTGCAAGGCGTGGTCCCCGGCCTGCTGCCCAATGAAATCGGCGCGGCGGCCGTGACGGCCTGCGAGGCGGCGGTGAAGGCCTATCCCGATGTCGCCCGCTTCCGCTACGAACTGGGCCGAGCGCTGCTGGCGGCCGGCAAGGTCGATCAGGCGAAGAAAGCCATTCAGGAAGCGGCCGACAGCGGCCACGTCCGCGCCGTGTTCGAACTCGGCTACCTCAACGCGACGGGAACGGGAATGCCCATCGACCGCAAGCAGGCCAACGCCTTCTACGCGGCGGCATCCGACAAGGGCGATCCCTACGGGATGACGTCATGGGGTCGTGCCTTGTTCAATGGTTACGGGGTCGAACGCGACACCGGCAAGGGCCTGGACCTGCTGCTCAAGGGGGCGGCGATGGGGCATACCTATGCCATGAACGATCTCGCCGCGATCTTCACGGAAGGCCGCAACGGCGTGCCCGCCGATCCGGCCCGCGCCGTTGCTTTTTTGAAGGCAGGCGTGGAGCGGCAGGACATGTATTCGATGAACCTGCTCGGCCGCAATTACCTGGCTGGTGTGGGCGTCGAGAAGAATCCCGGGCAAGCGCAAGGGCTTTTCCAGAAGGCTATGGATCTAGGCCAGCCCTACGCGCCGGCCAGCCTTGCGCGCATGTACCGGGACGGCGTTGGTGTAGAGCAAAACCTCGACGAAGCGCAAAGACTGTTCGAGCTGGCCACGGCACGCGGCGATCAGTCCGGCGCATATGATCGCGCAGCGCTCGAAATGCAGAAGGGCGACAAGGCCGACCAGACGACAGCGGTGCGCTATCTGGCCTTCACGGTCGCGCTTGATCTTCGCAAGGAACTGCCGGGCGCCCAGACGGCGCTGACGAAATTCGCAGTGAAGACGAAAACGGCGGCGCTCAAGCAATTGCGCGACGAACTCAAGTCGAAGATCCCGGCGAAGGGCTCGCTTGACGACCAACTGGTCAACGCGGCCAGAGCGGTCTGGGAGCAAGCCAATCCGCGTCGGGACTTGTTTTGATCAATGAGGAGGCAATCGTGGGCAGGGCAGTGAAGCAGGCATTGATCGCCACAGTTCTATCCGGCGCTCTGGCGGGACTAACGGGCTGCATGTCCGTCGCGCCCAAGCCCGAACCGACGGTGACGACGACAAAGCACAGGCCGAAGCTCATTCGCACGACCACCACGCCAAAGATCACCAAACAGAAGAAGGTTATCGCCAAGAAACTCGTCGAACCGACTGAAGAAACCGCACCTGTCGTCGTCCCACCTTTGGGCGGCGGCAATGGTGGCGGCGGCGGCGGCGGCTGGGGATAGCGCTAACAGCAGGTCAGGGTTTCGCGGCACCTCTGGCCGTGGCCGCCTGCCACCATTTGGCCCCCAACTCCACAGCCCGGACTTTGACCGGAAGACCGGCTGCTACTGCTCGCCAACCAGTCGCAAGTGCTCTATGCTCCCGCCAGGTGTCGTGTCGATACGGTGGTCCTGGGCAGGGGCGTTCCATGTTCGAAGTCGTCGCATTCTGGTGGAAGACGAGGCTGAAAGGCCCCGCCGCACGAGGTCTAGGCCTGATCGTCGCGCTTTCCGGCTTGCTGCTGCTCGGATCGCAAGCCGCCAACGCCGCGCCGAACTGGACGCTTGATCCCACAGCTTCAGTCATCACCTACCAGTCGGTGAAGAAGAACACGATCGTCGAGACAAACAAGATCAGGAACATCACCGGCACGCTCAGCTCGGCGGGTGATGCCAAGGTCACCTTCGACCTCAATTCGGTCGATACCGGCGTCGACCTGCGCAACGTCCGCATGCGCTTCCTGTTCTTCGAGACATTCAAGTACCCGACGGCCGAGCTGACGGCCAAGGTGGATCCCGCCGCTTTCGCTGATCTCGCGACAAAGCGCAGGGTGAAGTCGACGCTGCCTTTCCGTCTCAATCTGCACGGTGTCGACAAGGACCTCGAGGCCAGCATCGTCGTCACCATGATCAGCGACACCATGGTGTCGGTCGCCTCGGAGGCTCCGGTGGCTGTCCATGTCGAGGATTTCGGCCTGCTGCCGAACGTCGACAAACTCCAGCAGGCGGCCAATGTGACCAACATCGTGCCCACTGCGTCGGTGTCGTTCGATTTCGTCTTCACCGCCGACGGCAGCAAGCCAGCCGCCACCCAGACCGCCGCGGCGAGTCCGGCCGATGTAGGCCCCGTTGCCACCGACGCCGCCAAGGCGAACTTCAGCGATGAGGAATGCCTGAACAGGTTTGCCGTGCTGTCACGCACCGGCGCCATCTACTTCCGGCCGGCCAGCGCGCGGCTCGATGCGAAGAGCCGTCCGTTGCTGACGGAGGTCGAAGGTGTCGTCGGCAAATGCCCAAGTCTGAAGGTCGAGGTCTCCGGCTATACCGATTCCGATGGATCGCCGGAGGCGAATAAGCAGCTGTCGGAGCGGCGGGCCCAGGCGGTTGCCGACGCCATTGTTGCCGCGGGCATTCCTCGCACGCAGATCACAGCGACCGGCTACGGCGAGGAGCGGCCGGTTGCCGCCAACGATACGCCCAAGAACAAGGCGCTCAATCGACGGATCGAGTTTTCCGCCACCAAGCTCTGAGGTTCCGGTGAGGTGCGATCTGATTGCCCGTTGCGGTGGCCTCTTTCGCGTCGCTGGGTTTGTGGCGCTCGCCTTGCTTTTGACGTTGACGGCCGCCAGTGCCGAGCGCCGCGTAGCACTTGTCCTCGGCAACTCCCAGTACCAGCACGCGGCGCCGCTCGCCAATCCGGTGCGCGACGCCCAGGCCATCGCCGAGCGCTTGACGAAGCTCGACTTCGAGGTGGTTTCAGGCTTCGATCTGACCAAGCCGCAGACGCAGGCGACGATCGCGCGGTTCGCAAAACAGGTGCGCGGTGCCGACATCGCGCTGTTCTTCTACGCCGGCCACGGCTTGCAGGTTTCGGGTAAGAACTACCTGATTCCGGTCGATGCCGCGCTGGAGGACGAAACCTCCCTCGACGTCGAGGCCGTGTCGGTTGATTTCGTTCTGCGCCAGATGTCGCGGGAGACCAGCATCAGGCTGGTGTTTCTCGACGCTTGCCGTGACAATCCCCTCGCCGAGGTGCTGGCCAAGACTGCGGGCGTCAACGGCGCTAGCAGCGGCCTTGCAGAGATCCCGATAAAGAACGGTGGCGCCGGCACGCTCGTCGCTTTCGCCGCTAGTCCCAATCAACTCGCCTATGACGGGTCGGGCGAACATTCGCCTTTCGCCTCGGCGCTCCTCCAGCATATCGGCGAATCCAACGTCTCAATCACCGAGGCCATGAACAGGGTCACCAGCGATGTCTTCAAGGCAACCGCCGGCAAGCAGCGTCCCTGGATCAACGTTTCGCTGACCACGGAGGTCGTTCTGCACAAGGTCGATCTCAATGCGCCGTTGATCGTGGGCGAGGCGAGCGCACCCCCGACCGAAGGCGGCTCCGGCGCAAGCAACACCGGCGCTGCAGGCGCATCGGGCCAAAGTGACGATCAGCTTGCGCTCGATGTGCTGCGTCAGAAGATCCCTAGGTTGGCGTCGGACGCCCCGATCTTTTTCGACCATCCGATCGATTTTGGCGATCCGGCAATCGACGGCAAGAGCATCGCTGAGTTGATTAGAAGCAAGCCCCTGTTCAGCCCGGTGGAGGGATTGGACAAGTCGGTATGGGAGGGGAAGCACTGCGACGGGTGCCATGAATGGGACGAGGCACGGCTGTGCGAGCAGGCCAAAAATTTCGCCGCCAACGATGCCTCTGTTTTGCGCCTGCAGCATCCGCTTGGAACCCGCTTCAAGGTGGCGCTTGCCAAATGGGCTCAAGGTGGCTGCAAGTAAGCATCCGCCGATTGGCGCAACGCCTCGACCTCGGCCATCTGGATGCCCATTTCGACAAACGCCGAAAGAACGGCAAAGCGGTCCGCAAGTGCGACACGCGCCAGCCCGGCCAGGACACCGGCATTGACTGCATGGGCGGCAGGAAACGGCTGCAAGGCCGATGGTGCTTCTGCGCCGGCAACAGATCCGCCGGCAACAGAACCATTGTCACGCCATCCCGCCGCCAGGGCAATCCAGGCGCCCGGCGTTGTCGGCGGCGCTGCCTCTGCCTGGCTCACCGCAGCGCGATGGCGGGGGCTGTCCGGTTCACCGACCCAGTCGCGAACATAGGCGAGCAACTCGTGATCGGTCCCATCGAGCAGCTCGCTCAGATGGCTCAGGCATTCATGCGCCCACCAGACCGCGGCCCGATCGGGAAGCAGGTAGGCACAGAACGTGATCGCCTCCTCGGGAACGCGCCCGGCGAGGAGGCCGCGACAAAACTCGATCGACGGCTGTTCGGTTGGAAGGGTTCTCATGTCCCGGGCAATAGCGGGACAAGCCATGAAGAGATCCCGTGCCGTTTTGAATCGAAGCCCGTTGGCCATGACCGCCACGCTTTCATCGAGGAGCTTTAGCCAATCAAGCCCCAGGCGCGGCGCGGGTCAAGTCTCAACCGGTGACGCTGCAACAACTGCCGGCACCGCCGTATCCCTGGCGTTTATCGACAGACAATTGCCCCGGAGTTTGGTATGATCACGCCCGTCGAAATCGGATGCTCAAGCAGGAGTAACCGCTATGCAGTGGGGCAGTTCAACCTTTGTGTTGGCGGTCGTGTTTTTCTCGACCCACGCTTTCGCCGACCCTGTTCAGAAATCAGAAGACATCGTGAAGTTTTTTGCCGGGGCGGCCGACCTCGGCAAGTCGCGAGGGATTTGTGTCGGCACCGAGGAGGAGTGCAAAAGCAAGAGCAAGGCGAAGGACGCGCCGGGAGAAAAATCCAGCCTCGATATGCTGATCAATTTCGGGTTGGATTCGGCCGAACTCGACACCACTGCGCGCGCTGAACTCGGCGAGTTCGCCAAGGCGCTGAAGGACAGCCGGCTGAGCACGTTCAACTTCGTCGTCGAAGGTTTCACCGACGCCACCGGCACGGTGCACTACAATGAAGGCCTGTCGCAACGGCGGGCGCAATCGGTTGCAGCCTTCCTGACGGCCAGCGGTGTCGAGCCTGCCCGTATCAACGCGATCGGCATGGGCGAAAAGAATCCGCGCAGCCCCAACCCGTACGATCCGGTCAACCGCCGCGTCGAAATGCGGATAAAGACGCAATAGCGCGCAGCTGTCACTACTTGAGCACGCCGCCCACGGCCACACCGGCGCCGAAGATCAGTGCTTTGGCGAGGAAGTCGTTATTGTATCGGCGTGGCGGAGGATCATCCTGCCGCACTAGGATCTCGCGGTTGCGCCACTTCTGAACGGCCTGCTGTTGTTTGCGGGGGTTCCGTGCCACCGGTCTCTGCGTGCGGACCTTCTGTACCACTTGCTTTTTCGGCTGCGTCGCACGGGCCTGATCGGCAGCATATCTGGCGCGCACGGCTTCCATCATCGGAT
Organism: Mesorhizobium sp. M7D.F.Ca.US.004.01.2.1; assembly: GCF_003997785.1. Taxonomy (NCBI): domain Bacteria; kingdom Pseudomonadati; phylum Pseudomonadota; class Alphaproteobacteria; order Hyphomicrobiales; family Phyllobacteriaceae; genus Mesorhizobium; species Mesorhizobium sp. M7D.F.Ca.US.004.01.2.1. Next base: position 15,415 of record NZ_RZRQ01000043.1, read on the forward strand.
CTGTCTGGATCACGAGGAATGCAAGCTGCTCGCGTGTCAGATAGCTGGTCTGCGGCAGGCCGTTCTTCGCTTGCCAGATGCCGATCGCCTTACGGGTCTGTGAGCCCATGTTTCCGTCGACGCGGCCAAGCTCGTTGCCCAATGCTTCGATGCGCAATTGCAGGTCGATGCGACCCTGGCGGTCGAGGCCAATGGCACTTTCCGTCAACTCGGTGCCCGGTGTTTGCTTCACCTCGTCCGGGACGCCGACCGAGGTGCGCACTGCAGAGCCGGAACTGGCGTTCGCCTGGTCCGCATCAAGTGCCGCGACCTGCCGGTTTTTAGCTTTCGGGTCGTTCAATTCGTCGACGTTCAGCCGCGCCACAGTGGCGAAGCGACCGTTCGGAAACTGGTCGAGATAGGCTTGGTAGAACGGAATGGAATTGTGCTTCGAAGCCTCATCCCAAAGACGTTGCTCGACTTCCCACGAAGGCGGATCACTGGCAACGGGGGCAGGAGAGGATGTCGCTGTGGCGCTCGATGCGTCGGCCACGGGATTTGCAGCAGGCGCTGCTGCCGCGACTGGTCTTCCCAGGAAAACCTCGCGTCCCAGCGATGCGTTGTGCCAGGGCCTCTGGCGACCTTGCGTGGTTTCGGTCACTTCGCCGCGCACGCGCGTCAGCGCGCTCTGGATTTCGACGCCGGGTTCGGTCAGGTGCCTGGCCAGCGCTGTTGAGTAAGGACTGTCGACCCCGTTGCCGTCGAAGGCGATGGCGCCGGGATCCGTTGCATAGGCAATCAGGAGGCCGCCGGTGCCGACGCCGTCCGATATTGCTTCGACCGGCGCCAGACCTGTGCCCAGCGAGGTGGAGCGGCTTTTCGGCAGCGAGGCCGCCAGCGTCCTTGCCAGCGGATTGTCGCGGCAGGCATCGAGAATGATGACGCCAATCGCCGGGTCGGGCGGCAGCGCAGCCATGAAGTCGTCGATCTGAATGGTACGGGTCTTGAGATAGGCCGGCGACGTCAATTCGGCGTCGACCGGTATCAGGTAGTTCTTGCCGTCGACCTGCATGCCATGACCGGCATAGAAAATGACCGCGACGTCCGCGTCGTAGGATTGCTCGGTAAACCGGCTGATGAGGCTGTGCATGCCTGCATTGTCCTGGTCGACCCCTTCGATCACCTCGAAGCCGGCATTGCGCAGCGTCGATGCGATGAGGTGGGCATCGTTGGCGGGGTTGGGCAAGGTAACCGCATGGACATAGTTGCTGTTGCCGATCACCAGCGCGACGCGCTTGGCGTCAGGCGCGGCAGCGTGGGCGCCGAGAGCGGCAAGGAAAACCAGGATAATCCCGCTCAGAAAGACCGTGAACGCTTTCATGGACCAGCCCTCTACCCATCAGGGTGCACTGTTGATGTCTACGCATGCTTGATTTCGTCGGCGACTGGGTCGCTTGTGCCAAAATGGCTCCTGAGCGTATGTGGTCTTGACCACAGTTTTGGTTCACAAAGGGCCTGAAAAAAGGTGCCTCGTGGCGCCCATGGTCTGAGCGACCATACCGTGAAGGCAGGTTCAAAGCGTATTCTGAATCGAGCCTATGACGGCCGTGACGGCTTGCTTGTATTTTTCGAACTCCGGTGATGTCTGGCGGATCTCCGTCGTGCTGGTTGTCTGCTGGCCGGCGTCGGTCGCGACGCGAGCAACCTTCTGGCCCATCTTTCTTTCTGCCCAATCCACGACATAGTCGGCCGTCTTGCCCGTGAGAAAGGGGTTGGCTTGAATGACGGCGGACCCGAGCACGGCACTCAATTGCGCCGAACCCGACGCCGACAGCACCTGATGCGCGCCTTCCATGCCCAGGAAATGGCAGAGATAGAGCCGGCCGGCTGTGATTTGATGGCCGCGTGCCCGAAGATAGGCTTCGCCTTCCCGCGCCAGATTTCGCACCATCTCGCGCGAGATCGTGGCGTCGTAGCGCAGAGCGAGCAGGTCGGCCGTCGACAGCGTTCGTGCAAGTTCGGGGCGATAGGTGTTCATCATCCGGATCCAGGTCTTTGTGATGAACTGGCCAGCGCCGGTTGCTGATGAATTTGGGTTCTTGGCACGGGCGCTGCCACCACTTTCGACATGAACGATACGCTCGGTCAGCGTTTCGACGGCAACATCGCCGGAATTGCCGGAATTGCCAGTATCATAGGTGGCGACCGCGGCGGTCACCGTGCCCAGCGGATCGATCGCCTCGCCATTCTGATAGAGTTCGAAATGCAGATGCGGTCCGGTCGACAGGCCGGTGGTGCCAATATAGCCAATGATGTCACCGGCCTTCACCTTTGTGCCGACCCCGCTTGCGATTGCGAATTTCTGCATATGTGCGTAGCGCGTCTCGCGTCCGTTGGGATGTGCAATCTTCACCAGGTTGCCGTAACTGCCGCCGTCGCCCTGGAAGGTGATCTCGCCGTCGAAGGCGGCTGCGATCGGCGTACCCACGGGGGCTGCCCAATCGACGCCCTTGTGGATGCGAACCACGCCCAGAATTGGGTGCTTGCGTGGGCCGAAGGTGGACGTCATGACCCCGTTGACCGGCGTGACCATGCCGTTGGTGACCGTCAGCGAACGAACCTGGTCATCGCCGGTAACGCACGCAAACTGACCGTCGCTCTGCTGGAAGACGAAGCATTCGAGGCTCTTTTCAGTACCCTGTACACCGACATACAGCACGCGTCCGTCGGTCTCGCTCTTGCCGCGCGGCGTTTGCGAATAGATCAGGACAAGGCGCTGGTCCTCGCTGGCGAAGGCGTCCAGATCCTGTCCTCTCGACAGGTACATGATCGCTTCGCCGATCACGCCTGTCGGAACTTTGTTGCGCGCCGCCGTCGAATAGATTGCGTCGAGCAGGCGATACTGCCGCTTGTGCGTGCCTTCCTCCGGTGCGCCCGAATAGTTGAACAGATCTTCGCGGACCCAGGGATCGACACCCGATACGAATGCGCCCGCGGCGTTGCGCGTCAGCGTGCCGACAAAGACGTTCTTAGCGTAGATCGACACCTGCATGAGCGACATTGTCGTCGTCTCGCGCGTCGGCCTGAAACCGCGCATGGCCACGACATAACCGGGTTCCAGGCCTTCCCGGTTGAAAAGCGCCTTCAGGGCTTCGCCCGCCAGCTTGGCGTCCTCGGCGGAGAAATGGGCATCGAGTGCAACACTGTCCAAACTGCGGTCATTGAGGATTTTCACGAACGTGTCTTCGGTCGCCTCGAACCGCTGATACTCATTCGTGACGGTTGCAACACTCGTGTTGTTCTCGATCTGCGTCTTCTGGAATGCGGGGAGGGCTGCCTCGCCTGCATCGATTGTTTCACCCCAGCCGGCTTCGGGATCGTCGGTGCCCATCTGCTGTCCCGCGGCAGCCGGAGCCTCGTTGGCGGCAGGCGACGGCTGAAGATCGTTCTGCAGATCCCCCGCCGGTGGCTGAAGATCGTCCTGCAGATCGTTGGACGGTGGCGGGGCGGTCTGCCGTTGCGCCTGGAAGAATGCGAAGTCCTCCTGCGTCGACGGTATCGTCGTCATGAATTTTTCGCTGGCGCTGAGCATCACATCCGACAGGATTTCGATCTGCGCAGAAACCCCGGCCTGATCGAGATCCGTCGGCCTTGCGATCGAATGGCCCTTCGACGTGGCGGCGTCGGGGGCAAGGGTAATCCACATCGGGTCCCCGGCAAGGTCGATGATGGCAGGCACATAGACCGATGCATCGGCCGGCACGTCGTCCACCCCTTCGACCGCGTGAAGTTCTTCGTCTTCGTCGCCGAACGACCAATAGTCCGCCGTGAGGTAGAAGCCCACGGCGATCGACGCCATGACAATCGCAGCAAGACCGGCAAGCAGCCGGCGCCAGAGCTTGCGTCTGCGAAGCGCAAGGCGCGCCTCCTTCTTCTGCCTGAAGCTCGTGTCGATACTGTGCGTCACGGGCGACTTCCGGTCAGGAAGAACGTCCATCGCACCTGTTCAAGCGTATCGACTTCGAGAAATTGCGCCGCAATATGGCCGCGCTGCCAGCATTCGTCGATGCCGCGGATCGAGAAACGTCGTCGCTCGATACACATCTCCGTCGATCCGGTGAGGATCGCATGGCCAAACACGTCCGTGGCATAGATGTAGATGTAGCGATTCGTCAGCTCCTCGCGGATGACGTTCACGCATTGATTTGCGCCGATGGTCCACCAGCCATCGGTCTGGTCAGCATTGTCGATCTTCTGGCCGACCGCGAGATTGACGACGTCGAGTGTCTGATTGCAGACCGTGAACTCGGCGCGCGCTTCGCCGGATGACAGCACGGCCAGCAAAGCGGCACCCGAGATCACCGCGAGCTTCATGCGCCCCGTCAGGGCAAGCACGGCTCGAACCGGATCACGCTGCTTTATGGGCAGGTCGTCGGACGAGTGGGGCAAACACGAGCAGCTTTCCATCGGGCGCCCATGCTATCCGCCGAGCCGGAAATACTTGGCAGTGGCTGAAAACTGAGATCCGTCGGTCTCGATTTCCTCGAGAATCTTGGGCAGCAGCACCGAGGCTGGCGTCGGCGTGGAGAACGCAGCCGCCTGAATATCCTGGGGCCCCGTGATCACCATTATGATCTGCGGCACAGCCTTTCCGGCGGCCTTGTCAGCGGCGCCGAGGCCAATCGGGATGCTGAAGGTAGCCTTGTCCGATTGTGCGACGATGCGGTCGTCGAGATTGAACACCATGCCTTTGTGATCGATCAGCAGCACGCTGGAAATGAGCCCGCCACGCGTCACCAGCGTGCCGCTGATCGGCGTACCGTTCGGCACCGATGTCCGGTCGAGAACAAGCTGCGGTTTGTCGGCCGCAGTCTGCTCCAGGAAGCGCAGAAAATTGGTGACTTCGCATTGGCTCGGCTCAATGAGGCGGACGCTGATGTCCGGCTCGACATGGAATTTTGCCTGGAAATCGCCCAGCATCCGTTCGAATGGCTGAACCGCCATTCCAAATCCTTCGATCGCGGCGGCCGTGTCGGTTGACGAATTCACGGTCGCATAGAAACAGTCGCCGCCGCCGAAGTCGCGAACCCAGGAGATTCGTTGCGCGATGTCGTCGACGGCCGGGGGAACCGCTGGTTTGGGCACGTTCAACGCGACGACAGGTTGGTCCGGCTGTTTGGTTGCCGGTGGCACGGTCTTTTGGCTCTCGGCGTTCGCGACATCCGTCTGGCTTGCAGTGGGTTTGGGCGCCGGCGCGGCCACCTTGGGCGCTGCCGGCTGGCTGATCTGCGGTTCGGGCTTTGGGCTCTCCACAACCGCTGGCTCGGCCGGCAGTGTCTTTTCGGACGGCTGCGCGTCCGTTGCCGATGACTTCGGAGGTTCCTCGGTTTGCGCGGCGGGCTTGGCCGGCTCCGGCGTTTGCACTGCCTTGGCATCAGCCTGGCTTGCAGCCGGCGGCGGGCTCGCCTCTGTTTGCGGTTGCGCTTCCATTGCCGGCGGCTTCGCGGGTTCCTCGGTCTGCGAAGGGACTTCGGCGGGCTTGGCCGGCTGCGGCTTTTGAGCCGCCTTGGCATCTGGCTGGTTTTCAACCGGCGGTACGCTGGCCTCTGTTTTCGTCTGCGCAGGCGGAACTGGCTTTGCCGGTTCGGGGGCGTTCGCGACTTTGTCCGTCGAGGTCGGCTTTGACGTTTCCGGTGCAGGCTTTGATGGTTCGGGCGCGGAAAGCGATGTCTTGCCGGCAGTCGGCGTCGCCGGCGTCATGAAGCCGCTCAGATACAGGCCCGCGCCTGAGGCGACAGCCAGTGTCGCCAAGGCAGCGATCGCGATATTTCGGGTCTTTGTGGATTTCTTGGGTATATCCGCCGTGACCGCGCGTGGAGGGCCGGCGACCGGCGAAGGCTGCGGTTCGGACAAATGCGCGGGCCGGACATGCGGGACGAAGCGCTGCTCGCCCGGGCCCGTTGCCGTCGGCGCGTTGTGTCCAGAGACATTGGATGGCTGGGGCTGGCCCTTGGGATCAAGGGTTTGCCCGGCTGGTGGCAAAGCCGGCCGGTTGCGGGGTGTGATGGACGTCGGCGGCGTTGTTCCTTCGTCTTCGCCACGCGTCATCCTGGCGATATCAGCCATGCTGACCGGGCGGTCTTGCGGATCCGGTTGCAGCATGGCTTCAACGATGTCACGAAAATCGTCGTCGATGTCGGAGAGATCAGGCACAGCGCGGCGCTTTTCGATGATCTCGAACTGCGATCCGCTCATGTCGATCGGTTTCCCGCGCAGAGCGGCAGCCAGCACCAGCCCAAGGCTGTAGATGTCGGATTGTTCACTGACGTCGCCGCTATACAGCCCGAGCTGTTCGGGCGAAACGTAGTTGTACTTTCCCGCGAACTTCCCGCCGATCAGCGTCTCCCCGCCTACGGTCGCTGATCGCGCGATGCCGAAATCGATGATCTTCGCGCGGTCGACCCGGCCCCCCGGCAGGATGATGTTGTCCGGCGAGAGGTCGCGATGGATTGCTCCCGCTTGATGCACGGCGCTCAGGCCGGATGCGAGGCGATGGCAGAGCTTGCGCACCTCTTCCGTCGGCATCGGGCCACGTCGCATGATGTCGTACAGCGACTCGCCGTCGACGAATTCCATGGCAAGGTAGGGACGGCCGATCCCGGGATCGATGGTGAAGACGTGGTATCGCACAACCGCGTCATGCGACAAATGGTTGAGGATCGAGGCCTCCTTGCGGAACAAGGACAAGATCGTCTGGTCACGGGCAAACTCGGGCAGGACGATCTTGATCGCGACATGGTCTCCGGTCTGGATGTTGTGGCCACGGTAGACCTCGCCCATGCCGCCGAATGCGATCCGCTCGTCAAGTTCATAGATGCCGCTGAGTTGCGTGCCTACGGCGGTATTGGCTACCTGCGGCGATATTCGCGTCTTGTCGTCGGCGCTCATCGGCCTTCGCCCTCCGCTCCGGACCAATCAGGGTGGAGCGATTGTCCGTTGCGCCCTTTTTTGATCTTCACCAGCACGATGGTGACATTGTCAGTTCCGCCCCGCGTCAGCACGGTTTCCAGCAGATTTTCGCACGCCGCCTGAGGTGTCGCCGACACGACGGCGGCCTCGATCTCCGCGTCGGTGACATGCGCCGTCAGCCCATCGGTGCTCAACACAAAAATGTCCCCTGGCATCAGTTCGCCTTGCTGGAAATCGATGACGAATTCGTCGCTGACGCCGACCGCATGCGTGATGACATTGCGGCGTGGCCAGGTGAGCGCCTCGGCTGCACTGATCATGCCTCGATCGAGGAGTTCCTGCACTTCGGTGTGGTCTTTCGAAATCTGCGAGATCGAAGCGTTGCGGATCAGATAGATCCGGCTGTCGCCCGCCCAAAGGCAGGCAAACCGTCCGTCCATCGCCAACAGGGCGGCGACCGTGGAACCGATGGTTATGCCGCGAGATTCCGATATGCCGCGGATCTCGGCATTGGCCCGGCTCAGCCTGTCCTCGAAGCGCGCCCGCAGATCCGGCGCAGAGCTTGCGATGCCGATCGTGGCCAGATGGTCGACAATGCTGGCTGAGGCGACCTCTCCGGCCTCATGTCCGCCCATTCCGTCGGCCACCGCCCAAAGGCCGGTTCGTGGCTCGAGCAGATAGCTGTCTTCATTGTGCTCGCGCACACAGCCCTTGTGGCTCACGCCGAAACTTTCAAAGGGAAGGGCGACATCGTTCAATTTGCCACCAAGCGCTTCTCAAGCGCCCTCCACGGCGCACCGCCAGGCGCCCGTTCGAGCCACTTTGCCACAGGCTCGAACATTAGAGTATCGAAATTAAGGTCTGGGCGCCCGAGGCCCATGCTGGATGTCAACGCATTGAAAAGCGCGAAGCCCATCTCAAAACGCCTTCGGACAGCTGAAGCCGGAAAGTGCGGGAAGCAAGAAGGGGGTGGGGCCGGAACCAGTCTGGATCGTATAGGTGACGTCGCGGCCGCCGATCACGAAGCGCGCTTCGACATTGCTGTCGTTGCCGGTGACGGTCGCCTTGTCCAGCAGCCGCTTCAGCGCCCAGGGCCCCTCGAACTTGATGGCGGATTCGCGGCCCGGCATTTCCGGCGTCAGGCTCAGGCTGGCGGACCCGGAGGCTGTGCCGCTCGGCCAGCTCACGGTGCTTGGCGCGTTGCCCGCCTGGTTGCTCTGGACGGTCTGGCCGTCGACATCGAGCACCGCCGCATCGGCATCGCCATGCAGGGAGAACGGCGTGAAGGTCACGCTGACCGAGGGCACCGAACCACCCTGGGGGAAAAAGGCGCTGCGGATTTCGGCCGCCAGCTGGAAGTTTTTCAGCGTCGACTTCGACAGGTCTCGCCCGAAGCGCGCATCCTGTTTCCAGCTCCAGTCCTGACCGGTCATGTCGATCAGCGATGCGAGGTTCTGTGCAAAGAACCGGTCCATCAGCCCGCCCGGAGCGAACAATCTGGCAAAATCCGCCATCGCGATGTCCTCGGTACCATTGCCGGCGAAAGGATAACGGCCGTTGACCGCCGCCTCGCAGGGCTGTGTGACCGTCTGGTCGAGCATCTGGTTCAAATTCGCTACCGAGGTCTCGGTGACGTTGCCTTCAAACTCATCCGCCGTCGCGTTGACCATCCGGCCGAGTTGCTTGGGCAGTCGCGAAACGTTGGCGCGAAGGGTGGCTATCTGAAGCTGCAGGTTTGCGTTGACGCGTTCCGTCTGGGAGGGAACGTCGGTCGCCAGTTGCAGGCTCTGGTAGATATCGCGGAAATTCTGGGTCAAGGCATCGATCGGGCGGTGTCCGGCAGGACCGCTCACCAGAGCCTGGAACGACCTGAATTGTGCTTCGATATTGGCGCCTGGATTCTGGTTTTCCGCGTTTGCGGATCCCGTGCCGGCACGGCTTTGCGATTTTCCGGTGGCGATTTGGATGCCGATGCGAGCCAGACCCTTGGCCATGTTCGCGGCGTCCTGTGGCTGGCCTTGAACCGTGCCGCCTTCAACCCCGGTGCCTGTGCCTTTGCCAGAAGCAGCGTCCCGCGTCAGAGCTGTTTCGTCGGCGATCGCCGTAAACAGCTGTTCGATCGGCGAGGTTGGCGAGGCGACGGCGGAAAGCGCGATATAGTGCGGCTTGTCCTTCAGCATCGCTTTGAACTTCAAGCTGTCGAGAACGCTGTTCCAGGCCGTTGCGAACTCCTTTCCATAGCGATCGAGAAGTTCGGGGCCGAGCCTGGGCAACTCCTGGTCGATGCCGCCTTGCTCGCCGCCGCCACCGAGGACCCGCTGATCGTCGACGAGCGTCTGGGCAATGCGCGAGAGTTGCCCGAGATAGAAGGTGTTGAAGCCGGCATAGGTATAGAGGCCGGGAACACGAAGGCCCGACAGATCGCCGCCATCGACACGCTCGAACAGCAGCTGCGCCTCCGGCCCGCCTTTCAGCGAAACAGAAAAATCATCCAGCGCTGCCGCGTACACTGCGGATTTGACCAATGCCGAGGCACGGTCGGCAAGGCTCATGCGCCCGAGCGACCGTTGAGCGGCTTCGACGAGCGGCTGGTTGAGTTGGAAGACCGGATCGTAGGCATCATCCAACGCAAGCATGGCGCGCAGGTGCTTTTCGAGCTGCTCGCGTCCTTCGCGGTTGTTTTCACCTGGATACCGGTTCTGTTCCCAATCCTGCTTCATCCAGGAAACGATCAACGCGTCGTCGACTTTCGGCGCCTTGCCGCCAAGCATCAGATAGATTTTCAACGGCTCGTAGAGCGCGGCGGGATCGGCCATCCTGGCCTGGATCGTCCGCTCGGCCTGGATCAGCAGGCGCGATCGGAACATTCGTTCCAGCGCTTGCCGGTAAGCGGTCTTGGATGCCGAAAGAAGTCTCTCCCGCTGGCTGAGGCCGAATGTCTCCTCGATCGGTGTCGGCACGTCACTGGTTTCGAACCCAGTCGGCAGATCGCGCAGCTGGTCGAGCGGGCCAATGACGTTTTCGAGGTCGACATCGGTGACCTCGGTGCTTTTGAGCAGCGCGCCCGCCGTCGCGCGATACTGGCTCATGGCCTGCGTGGTGGAGGCGATCAGCGACCTGTTGGCTGTGAAGCTCAGGGCCAGGGTGCCGAGGGCGGCCGCCGCGATCAGCGCGATGGCGCCAAGGCCGGCGAATCTGGCGATCGCCGCACGTCTTACGGCTGATTTGTCGTACGAAACCCATCCGGATTCGGCAAAAATGACGTCCGTCAGCAGATCGTGCAAAAAGAAGCTTTTGCCGGTTCCGGAAAGATGGGCGCGGGGGTTGCTGCCGAAATTACGGCCGATCGCGCCCAACACCTGATCGATTGGCGTTCCCTCTTGCGTGCCCGAACAGAAATAGAGTCCACGCAGGCTGACGTTCACCTGGCTACGGGTCGGATCGAACAGCCTGGCAATGAAATTCGTAATTCGCTCCTTCAACGCGCCAAACTGCGCTGGAAAGCCAAAGACGGATATGCGTGCGACCGGATCAGCCTCTTCCTGAAGGCGGTCAGGCATCTCCTCTGCCAGGCGTCTTGCCAGTGCATCGAATTCGGCCGGAGCTTCGGCGGCCATATTCTTGTTGCGATCCGTCGTCTGGAATGTCGCGCCCCAGACCTTGCGCCGGCGTGGCTCGTCGAAGTCGCTGAAGTAATCCATGAACCCGGAAACCAGGTCGGCCTTGGTGAACAGCAGATACACCGGAAACTGGATTTTCAGCGTCTCGTGGATTTCCCGCAGACGACTGCGTATCTCGACGACGTGAGCGTCAAGCTGCTGATCGTCGAGGCTGACGAGATCGGCAAGGCTGATAGTCAGGATGACGCCGTTTATCGGTTGCCGTGTGCGGGCTCTCTTGAGCAGCGACAAGAAGGCAAGCCAGCTCTTCTTGTCGCTCTCGGCATTGGAATCCTGCGTCGTGTAGCGTCCGGCAGTGTCGATCAGGACGGCCTGGTCGGTAAACCACCAGTCGCAGGAGCGTGTTCCGCCAACGCCCGCAACTGGCTGGGCATCACCCGAACCGGCCAGCGGAAAATTCAGACCCGAATTGACCAGTGCCGTTGTCTTGCCTGCGCCGGGTGGGCCGATGACGATGTACCAGGGGATCTCATAGAGGAAATTGCGCTTGCCGCTCGACCGCTTGAGCGCCGCTACGGCCTCATTCATGCGGGCTTCGAGCACCCGCGAGTCGTCATCGCGGTCGTCATTGTGTGCGACCACGGTTTCGAGCGCTCTTTGCGCTTTTCTCGCCTGCCAGAAACGCAGGCCGTAGAAAAGCGCGAGTGCTGCCACGATCACTCCGATGATCGTGGCGCGCAGCCAGGCAGGTCCGAGAGGACGGGTATCGGCGAAACGGATCAAGGGTCCGCCAAACCAGACTGCCTCCGCGAAACCGGCCAGCGCGATCAGGCTGAATATCCGCAGCA
>NZ_RZRQ01000440.1:0-3884 GCF_003997785.1 Mesorhizobium sp. M7D.F.Ca.US.004.01.2.1
ATTGTCGAAACTGCCGAAGAGCGCGTTCGAACCGATCAGCCAGGGCGCATTGTTGCGGATGACCGCCAGCGAAGGCACGCCATCGGCATGCAGGCGCTGGAACAGCGCGCGGCCACGGCCGACCAGCTCGCGGTGAGCCGTCAGCAATGCATCGGTCGGCGCCTTGAGCATCTCGGCAGCTTCCGCCATGCCGGCGGCGGCGAGCACCTCGGCCACACCACTGGTCGTCACGACATCGCTGCCGTCGACATAGCGCGCCCGCTGGATCGTCTTCAGCGCGGCAAGCCGGCGGCTGGGATATTCCAGGCCGGCGGCGCTGATGCCGAGCGTGGCGGCATGCGAATCGAGCAGGGTCCCGCTGATATCGAGGACATTGCGCCGGTAGGCCGGCGTGAACACTTGTCCGGTCAGGCGCTCGATCCGTTGGTCGTTCGCCCAGGCGTGGGCGGCAAAACCTTCATCCATCGGACGCGCACCGGCGCCGGAGAACAGGCCGGTCGGCAGCAGTTCGACGCGCACGCCGGTGGCCGACAGCCTGTCGAGCATCGGGGTGGCACCATAGCACCAGCCGCAGAGCGGATCGAAAAGATAGGTCACTTCTGAATTGCTCATAATCGCTGCCACCCTTGATCCGGCTGCCGGCTTGGTCGAATGCCTTGGCTCATATGTGGCAGGCGGGGGTCTTGCGATAAATGGCGCCCAATAATACAAACTGTCTGATTCAATCAGACAAAGACTGTCACCTTGGCTGAACTTCTGAACCTCAATCGGCTGGCCTACTTCACCACGGTGATGGAAACCGGCTCGTTCACCGCGGCGGCGGACCGGCTTGGCGTCGCCAAGGCCGTGGTCAGCCATCAGATCGGTAAGCTCGAAGAGGAACTCGGCGCAACGCTGCTGCAGCGCACGACGCGGCGTGTCACACCGACCGAGGAGGGTCGCCTCTTCTATGACCGCGCGATGATCATCCTGCGGGAAGCGGAGGCGGCCTATGGCGAAATCTCGCGCGGAGGCGTCGAACCGAGCGGAACGCTGAGACTGACCGCGCCGCTCGACTACGGCACCAAGATGGTGGCTCCGGTCATGGCGGCCTATCTCAGAACCTATCCGCACATGCGCGTCGATGCCATATTCGATGACGCGGTCAGCAATCTGGTGGACGAGCAGATCGATCTCGGTATCCGTGTCGGCTGGCTCACCGACTCCTCGAACCAGGCGCGGCGCCTGGGTACGATCCGGCAGACCGTGGTGGCGAGCCCTGGCTTCGCGGCAAGCCTGCCGCCCGACGTGACGCCGCGCCAGGCAAGATCGCTGGCCTGGGTCGGCAACGCCCAGCTGCGCGGCATCGGCCAATGGCTGTTTTCCAGGGACAATGAGAGGGTGCTGACCGAGCTCAATCCAATCATCATGTGCGACAAGAGCCCGGCCGCCCTGGCTTGCGTGCTCGCCGGTATCGGGCTCGGCGTGTTTCCGGACTACAGCGTCAGCGACGATATCGCCGAAGGGCGGCTGGTACCCGTGTTTGCCGACTGGAGCTTGCCCACCGGCGGCATCCACGCCGTCTTTCCACCGGCCCGGTTCCGGCCCGCCAAGGTGCGCGCCTTCGTCGACCTGCTCGCGGCCGCGGAGAAAAGGCGATCGCGCGGCGTTGCCATGGCTTGAAGCCGATAGCGGTCAGCGGGCCTCTTGCAGGATCATCTCGGCTGCCTTCTCCGCGATCATGACGACCGGCGAGTTGGTGTTGCCCGAAACGATTGTCGGCATGATCGAGGCATCGACCACGCGCAGTCCGGCAAGCCCGTGAACACGCAGGCCATCGTCGACCACCGCCATGTTATCCGAACCCATCTTGCAGGTGCCGACGGGGTGGAAGATCGTCGTGCCGATATCGCCGGCCTTGCGGATGAGGTCTTCGTCGCTGTCATACTGCGTGCCGGGCAGCATTTCTTCGGGCGCAAAGCGCGCCACGGCGCGGGCCTTCATCAGACTGCGGACATGGCGCAACGAGGCGACGGCCACGGTGCGGTCTCCCTCGGTGGAAAGATAGTTCGGTCGGATCTTCGCCGCCTCCCGTGCATCGGATGAACCCATATGTACGGTGCCCCGGCTTTCCGGTCGCAGATTGCAGACCGACACTGTCACGGCTGGAAAGCGATGCAGCGGCTCGCCCAGCCGGTCGGTGCTCAGTGGCTGCACATGATATTCGAGGTCGGGCGTTGCAAGGCGCGGATCACTCCTGGCGAAGATGCCGAGCTGGCTTGGCGCCATCGACAGCGGCCCGCTGCGCTTGAGCGCGTATTCCAGCCCCATCGACGCACGGCTGACCAGATTGTGGTAGCGCTGGTTGAGCGTCGCGGCATTGGCGACCTTGAAGACGGTGCGGATCTGCAAATGGTCCTGCAGATTTTCACCGACGCCCGGCAAGGCGTGACGGACATCCACGCCAATGCTCGAAAGCAGGTCGGGGCGGCCGACGCCAGAGAGTTCGAGCAGCTTCGGCGAGTTGATGGCGCCGGCTGCAAGGATCGTCTGTCCAGCGCGAACCTGGTGCAGGCGGTCGCCTTGGCGGAAGACGAGTCCGATGACGCGCCGGCCATCGAATTCGAGCCGTTCAGTCTCCGCGCCGAGCACCACGCGCAGGTTTTTGCGCGCCGCTATGCCGCGCAGGAACGCCTTCGATGTGTTCCAGCGGACGCCCTTCTTCTGGTTGACCTCGAAATAGCCCGAGCCTTCATTGGTGCCGGTGTTGAAGTCGTCGGTGCGGGGGATGCCGAGTTCCTCGGCCGCGTCCCGGAAGGCGTCGAGGATCGGCCATGACAGCCGCTGCCGTTCGCCCCGCCACTCGCCGCCGCTTCCGTGCATGGCGCTCTTGCCACCATGGAAGTCTTCCGATTTGAGGAAGTAGGGCAGGACATCGTCCCAGCCCCAGCCAGCATTGCCGGCCTGACGCCAGCCATCATAGTCGGCGGCCTGGCCGCGCATGTAGATCATGCCGTTGATCGATGAACAGCCGCCAAGCACCTTGCCGCGCGGATAGTTGAGGCTGCGTCCGTTGAGACCTGCTTCCGGCTCGGTCTTCATCATCCAGTCGGTGCGCGGGTTGCCCATGCAGAAGAGGTAGCCGATCGGGATATCGACCCAGTGATAGCGGTCGCTGCCGCCGGCCTCGAGCAGCAGCACATTGTTGCGCGGATCGGCCGAAAGCCGGTTGGCGAGTACGCAGCCGGCGGAGCCAGCACCGACGATGACGTAGTCGTAACTGCCGAACGGGGACGGTGAAGCTTCGGTCACGTGCGTGCCTGCTGTCCGGCGATGCGCTCCCGCATCGGGCTCATCGCCTGGTTGATCTCGCCGTACAGTCGATACCGCCGTGCATATGCGTCGGCAACTGCCTCGTCACGCACAAAGTGTCGAGCGGCCGCTGTCATGGCGGCGGCACCGGCACTGTAGTCCGCGAAGATGCCGACGCCGGCGCCTGCAGCGATCGCCGCTCCCAGGGCTCCGGTTTCGCGGCTGCGTGCCACGGTAACGGGCACGCCCAGCACATCGGCGAATATCTGCGGCCAGACCGTGCTGCGCGAGCCGCCGCCAGACAGCACCACTTGGTCGAAATCGACGCCCGCTTTGTGCAAAGTCTCGACATGGCGCTTGTGCTCGAAGGCGACGCCCTCGAACCGCGCACGCAGCAGATGTGCTCGGCCGTGCCAGCCGGCGATACTGTGGAAGCCGGCTCGCGCGTGGCCATTCTGTTGCGCGTCATCGAGCCATGCCGCAGGGCCTGGATACGTCCTGCAGCTTTGGTTACGGGACATCAGCGGATCGTGGCGATGAGCGCGCTCCTTATGGTGCGCGAGGCCCCGCGATTACCGGTTTTGATGCAGGAT